>JAOTTJ010000065.1 GCA_029864465.1 Gammaproteobacteria bacterium
GATCGATGAGACGGTCTCGCGCACTCGATCGATCGCGTAGGCTTTCGCATCGGCCGGTTGGTTACTTGCGCCCGATACCTCGGCCGTATGCTCGAAAACCCAGGTTAGTTGTTTCGCTGCAAGCAGCAGGTGCAGCTCGGGCGGGCAGACGATCTCGGGATGTGCGTCGAGCACGTAACGCATGAGCGTGGAGCCCGAACGCGCGTAGCACAAGACGAAGATCGGGCTACTGCCTTCGGTCATTGCGCAACTATAACAAGCGCTCCTGCTGGATCGCCTTTATCACCGAGATGACCCGGCAGAAAAAAGCTGCCGGCCAAAAAGCCGGCAGCTCGAGTTGGGCACGAAACGCGCCCGAGTACTGACGATGTCCTAGAACGTGTGCTGATACTGCAGATAGGGCACACGGCCGTCCATACCGTATAGATCGCTGTTGAACGGTTGAGCCGTATCGTTGAAGTCATCCAGCGGCGGGTCCTCATCCGTGAGGTTCAGCACGCCGGCGACGAAGCGGCCATTGGCCGTGATGTTCCACGACCACTGCAGGTCCCACGTCACCCACGACGGAATCTTCTCGTCGTTCGAGTTGATGTAGTTGTCGACATAGTTGGTGAACAGCGCCACGTTGTGATCACCCATGCTCCAGTTGGTGACGAGCACCGAGCGGAAGCTGGGCGTATCCTGCGTGCCGGCAACGTCCTCGACGGCGCTGAGCGGCGTCGTCTGCTCGTTGGCCTCGAGCATGTGCGAGTGAATCCAGCGGAAATTCAACTCGCTGCCACCGTCGAGTGGCAGGTTGTAATCGATCCGTAGATCGACCCCCGTGTAATCGAGGCTCGCGAGATTCAGCCACGGCCGCGTGATACCGCAGCCCGTCGTTTGACCCGGCAGGCAGTCGCTGATCGCGCCGGACAGGTCGCGAACGATGCTCGCTCCAGGGGGCAGCGCGATACCGCGGTCCTCGAGGTTCACGAGCTCCTGCGCTGTCGGAATCGTGAGCGCTTCATCGATCTGGACGTTCCAGTAATCCACCGTGAGGTTGAGCCGGTCGACGGCCCAACCGACGCCGAAGCTGAACGACTCCGACTTCTCGGGCCTGAGGTTGGCGTTGCCGCCCGAGAACGAGTCCGCCTGACCGTTAGCGCATGGACTGATGTTGTTCGCGTTACAGAACACGAGATCGGAGACTGGCTCCGCTGAAAACGATGTGGCGGTATAAAGGTTCGTCATGTTCGCTGCGCGGAAGCCTTGACCCCAGGAGGTCCTGAAGAGGAGCGTGTCGGTTGGCTGCCAGCGCAGCGCGACAAGCGGTGAGGTCTCGGAGCCCGCCGAGTCGTCGTAATCGTCGTAACGCGCCGCAAGGCTGAGCTCGAGCACATCGGTCAGCGGAATGAGCGACTCCACGTACATCGCGTAGTTCGAGCGATCGCCAGCGGTCGAGTTACCGGCGCTGCCGATGACGTTCTGCGCCTCGCGCTGCGGGTCGTAGATATCGCGGAAGCTCTGGTCGAAGTACTCGAAGCCGACGGCCCAGCCGATCGGTCCGGCCGGCGCCTCGAGCGCGTCGAAGCTCAAAGACCCGCCGATGCGCTTGAAGTCCGTTTCGATGTCGCGGCTGACTGTGTGGCGCATCCGGCCGTAAGCATCGTCGTTCGACGGGTTCAGCGGATCCAGCGGGTTGTAATCGCCGCTCGCGACGAGCGCCTCGACTTCGCTCGTGACCACGTAGTTGAAGCCGCGCGACTTGCCCTGATACACGGTCGTGCCCGCCCAGAGGTTCCAGTCGAACATACCGGCCGTGCCTTCGAACGCGAGCTGGTTGTCGAACATCGTGTTCGTATCGTAGTCATCACGAGGCCCTAGGCCGACGAAACGATGGCCGAGCACGGCGTCGATCGTCGGGTCGCCATTACAGTTGGGGTCGTTGAGCCCCGCCAGGTCGCTCAATCCCGGAGCCAGGTTCGGAATTTGGTCGAGATCGATACAGAAACCGCCGACCGCAGCCGCGTAGCGGCCGAAGGCCTCGACCTGACTGAGCGTGCCCGTGTAGATAGCCGTGATATCAGGCGTGATCTCGTACTCGGCGTTGATGAAGATGCTGTCGCGGCTGAGGTTCTGGGTCTCGCCGGAAACAGCGGCGTAGGCATACGCACACGATTCGTTCGGGCCGTCCTGATAAATACCTGCGAACAGTGGCGCGCCCGAGCTCGGGTCGACGACGCTGTTGCAGTTGGGGTCGGCGCGATCCGTGCCCAGCGGGCCGAAGAAGTCGAGGATTGTGTTGCCGAACGGGCTGATGCCCTCGGTCGTGCCGAGGTTCACGCCGTCGCCGAAGTCCGGCGCCGTGTATGGACGGTCGGCGCTGAAGATCATGTCTTTCTTGTACGTTTCGGCTGCGACGATGAAGCTACCGCGCGCCGTCGTGCTGCCGAAGACCACGGATGCGCTCTGCGTGTCGGCGCCTTCTTGCGTGGGTCGCCCGGCGTTGAAACTCATCTGCACGCCCTCGAAGTCGTCGCGCAGAATAATGTTGATGACACCGCCGATCGCATCGGATCCGTAGATCGCCGAGGCGCTGTCGGTCAGGATCTCGATGCGTTCCACCGCCTGGAGCGGAATGGTATTCAGGTCGATGGCCTGGTCGGCCGTGATCGGGGAGCGCGGCAAGCGCCGGCCGTTCAACAGGATCAACGAGCGCTCCGCGCCCAGGCCTTTTAGGCCGACCAGTGCGTTGCCGCCAAAGCTGTTGCCGGACGTTTCGCGGTACTCGCCGAAGCTGTTGTAGGTCGTGCTGCGCAGCACGTCGGCAACACTCGGTTGGCCACTGCGCTCGATGTCCTCGCGGCTGATGATCGTAATCGGTCTGGATGTTTCGACATCGAGGCGGCCGATGCGCGTGCCCGTCGTGACGATCCTGCCGAGCTGGGCCGGATCTTCCTGTTGTGCATAGGCGGCCGGGGCCGTTAGGCTTGCGGCGACGCCGATACCCACGGCTGCCCGAACGGCATCACGCAGTAACGTATTGCTCATGGTCGAATCTCCTGGCTAGAGATCAAGAATCCTATCGACGGAATGCGGGTCCGAGCGTGTCGGACCTCCCAAAAAAAAAGCACTCAGTCGAAGACTTCCCACACCTCGACTGCGCTCATGGCAACGCATATTAACATAATGACGCTTGACCACCGGTGTAATCGTTGCGTTTTTGAGACATCGAAATGCGATTTGGTTCTTCTGCGCTGCTTGACCTGCTTCAGAGATACTCTCAAGTTCATGATTAATAAATGATTTGTATTTACTTGGCCTGGCTGGACTGGCACGGGTCGGCTGCCTGGTCGGGCCCCCGGGGCCGATGACTCAGTGGCATCATTCGTGCACCAAATTCCGCGTTCTTGGATTGGGTTGCGCACGGAATGTTGCAAATTGACAACACGCTGTTTGCGTTTCGTGAGTGGCGCCTCGGCGATCGGGTGCGCGGCGTCACCGGTTTGGCTCGGTGGCGGCCGGGCCGTTAGAATCACTCGCTTTTTCACGATTCTCGAGAGCCGATGTCCCTACAGAAGAAATTTCTCGATCTCAAAGGCCATCTCGACTCGCTCGTCGTCGGCCAGCAAGTGCTACTCGACCGAATGCTCATCGCATTGCTCTGCGACGGTCATCTGCTTGTCGAGGGCGCACCGGGCCTGGCCAAGACGCGTGCGATCAAGGTCTTAAGCCACAGCGTCGAGGGCGACTTCCATCGGTTGCAGTTCACACCGGACCTGTTGCCCGCGGACCTCACGGGTACAGAGATCTACAGGCCGCAAGACGGCTCGTTCGTGTTCCGCAAGGGGCCCCTGTTTCACAACCTGATCCTTGCTGACGAGGTCAATCGCGCGCCGGCTAAGGTGCAGTCGGCATTGCTCGAAGCGATGGGCGAGCGTCAGATCACGGTCGGATCCGTGACCTACCCGCTCCCGGCGCTGTTCATGGTCATGGCCACGCAGAATCCGATCGAGCAGGAAGGGACCTATCCGCTGCCCGAGGCGCAGCTCGACCGATTCCTCATGCACGTGTTCGTGGATTATCCCGACGCAGCGGGCGAGCGCTCCATACTCGAGCTCAATCGCGGCGAAGCGCAGCGCGCCGCTAGCGATGCGGACTTGTTCGCACCGCCACAGGAGTTGAGCCAACAAGACGTCATGACCGCGCGCCAGGAAGTGCTCGGGCTGCATCTTGCCGAGCCGCTACAGGATTACATCGTGCAGCTCGTTATCGCGACGCGAAATCCCGAGCGATACGGCGATGAGCTGCAGGGGGTTCTGCAATACGGGGCAAGCCCTCGCGCGACGCTCGCACTCGACCGTGGTGCGCGCGCGCATGCCTGGCTCGCGGGTCGCGACTACGTGACGCCCGTCGATATCCAGTCGATCGCGCACGACGTTCTGCGGCATCGTGTGTTATTGAGCTTCGAGGCTGAAGCCGCCGGGCGGACCTCGGACGAGATCGTCGATACGCTCCTTGCCAGGATCGGCGTGCCGTAATGGGGCGATGACGAGCCCAGCAGCAGCAACGCGTTCGCCCGCGCGCATCGAGCTCGCGGAGCTCATTAACTTGAAGCCGGCCGGCGAGTCGATCAACCTCGCGGGCCTGCGCGTGCACGCATTGTCGGCAGGCGGGCATTTGTCGCCATTCAAGGGACGCGGTGTGGAGTTCGACGAGTCCCGGCCCTACCAAGAGGGCGACGACCTGCGCACGATCGACTGGCGTGTCACAGCCCGCACGGGCAAGCCTTATACCAAGGTGTTTCGCGAGGAGCGCGACCGGCCGGTGATCGTCTGGCTCGATCTCAGGCAACCGATGTTGTTTGCCACACGCGGTGCGTTCAAGGCCGTGCGTGCGAGCCAGGCTGCCGCACTGATCGCCTGGAGCACCGTTGCCAACGGTGACCGGCTCGGCGGCCTCGTGTTCAGCGAGGGAGATCATGTCGAGCTCCGGCCGCGGCTCGGCCGTGCAGCCGCGTTGCGCTTGTTCCAAACGCTGACCCAGCCGGAACGCTGGCAGCGCGACGCGAGCAGATCGGACGACGACGGTGAACGGGCGCTGCTCAGGCTAACGCGCGTGGCCCGTCCTGGTAGTCTCGTGTTCATGCTCAGCGATTTCCGCAATCTCGAAACGGGTCTCGAGCGCCATATCCGTCAGATCGGTCGGCACGCGGACGTGTTTCTGATGCACTTCTACGATACGGTCGAGCAAGAGTTGCCGCCGCCGGGGCGCTACCGTGTTACGGCCGGCGAGCGTACGTTCGCGATCGAGACCGACACCAAGCAAGCCCGTGAGCGCTACCGGGCGCAATTTGCGACGCGGCGGGCACAGCTCGCTGAACTCGCTCGTGCGCCGAGCATCAAATTGCTCGACTGCGCGACAACCGAGGATCCGCGCGAGGTTCTGGTCCGGAGGTTCAAGAGCCGATGAACCCGCAGTTCGACCCGTCACAACTGCCACTCAGGGATATTCATTTGCCCGACGCCGTAGCGTGGTGGCCGCCGGCTTTCGGTTGGTGGATCCTTGTGGTGGTCGTTGTTCTGATCGGTGCCGCGCTCGGCGTACGGGCCTGGCTGCAGCGCCGTCACCGCGCGGCGCGGCGTGCGCTAAGAGACATCGTGCGTGCGCTCGAGAGTGGCGCCGAGCCGGCCGCATGCGTCAGCGATGCATCGATCGTGCTGCGGCGTTTTGCGATGACGATCAACCGCAAGTCCGGTGACGTTGCGGGGCTCGCCGGTGAGGCGTGGCTCGAGTATCTCGCCGGAAAAACCCGGGATCCGGCGTTCGTTGCGGGCGACGCCCGGCTGCTGCTCGATGCGCCCTATCGCGCGGCCGGGAACGTCACGACGGAGCAGGCGCAGACCGTGTGCCGCGTCTGCGTAGACTGGGTCAACACACAGCCGGCGAGGGCCTGACGCGGATGTGGCAGCTTGCCTGGCCCTGGATGCTCTTGCTCTTGCCCGTGCCTTGGTTCGTGCGCCGCTACGTGAGTCCCGATCCCATGGACAAGGACGCTGCGCTGCGCGTGCCGCTTGCTGTCGAGTTCGCGACTGCGACCGGCGCCGGCCGTTTGGGCGGCGCCAGGCCGTGGCGCCTCGCGCTGCTGTCGATCGTTTGGGTGCTCGTTGTGCTCGCAGCGGCGCGGCCCCAGCACATCGGCGAGCCGATTGCGCTGCCTATGACGGGCCGCGATCTGCTCATGGCCGTGGATCTGTCAGGCTCTATGGAGGAGCGTGATTTTCAGCTCAACGGCCAGTGGGTCGATCGCTTGACAGCAACAAAGGCCGTGGCCAAAGATTTCATCGAGCGTCGTGTCGGCGACCGCATCGGCTTGATCCTGTTCGGTCGGGAAACGTATCTACAGACGCCGCTGACGTTCGACCGCGCAACCGTGCAGACGCTGCTCGACGAGGCCGTGATCGGCCTGGCGGGCACGGAGACCGCGATCGGCGATGCGATCGGGCTTGCGATCAAGACGCTTACTGATGCCGAGATCGACGAGGGACGCCGCGTGCTGATTCTGCTGACTGACGGCGCGAACACGGCGGGTGCCGTCGAACCACTCAAGGCCGCCGAGCTTGCACGTCAGCGCGGCATGGTGATCTACACGATCGGCATCGGTGCCGACGCTGTGCTCGTGCGTTCGTTGTTCGGTGTGCGCCAGGTCAATCCATCCGCGGATCTCGACGAAGAGACGTTGACGACGATCGCCGATGGTACAGGTGGCGCTTATTTTCGCGCCCGCGACATTGCGGGCTTTCAGCGGATCTACGAGGTGCTCGACGAGCTCGAGCCTGCAGCAACGGACGAAAGCGGCTTTCGCCCCGTCGTCGAGCATTTCTACTGGCCGCTCGCGGGCGCCGCATTGATCGTCCTCGCTTGGGCTTTCGCCGGTGTCGTCACGCCCGAGCGTCGAGCGCGGACTTCAGCGGAGCTCGGCCATGCTTGAGTTTCATTTTCTACGGCCGTGGTGGCTTGCGATTCTGCCGATCGGGTTGTGGCTCGGATGGCACCTCACGCGTTCTGCCGGTTTCGCCGGAAAGTGGCGGCAGCTCGTCGATCGCGCGCTGCAGCCTTACGTGCTCGCCGGCGCCGAAGCGACGCTGCGCGAGCGACGCATCGTGCTGATCGCCGCTGCCCTCGCCTGGACGCTGACCGCGCTCGCGCTCGCGGGCCCGACCTGGGAGCGCCAGCCCGTTCCGGCGCTGCGCTCCGACGAGGCACTCGTCGTTGTCCTCGATCTGTCGCGCTCCATGGATGCGGCTGACGTCGAGCCGAGCCGCCTTGCTCGAGCCAAGCTGAAGTTGCTTGGGCTGCTCGAGCGGCGCACGTCTGGTCAGACGGGTCTCGTCGTGTTCTCGGGTCACGCATTTGCGGTGTCACCGCTCACGACCGATACGCGCAATATCGCCTCGCTCGTCGCGAGCCTGTCCACCGATATCATGCCGAGTCGAGGCAGCTACCCGGAAGCGGGTCTGCGTAAGGGCGCGCAGCTTCTCGAGCAGGCCGGCGTCAGTCGCGGCGAGCTGTTGCTGATGAGCGATACCGAAGTTTCCACGGTTGCCGAGAGAGTTGTCGAGGGTTTGCGCCTGGACGGCTACACGGTGAACGTCCTGGCCGTCGGTACGCCGGAAGGTGCGCCGATCGCCGTGCCTGGCGGCGGCTTCTTGACCGACGCGGGTGGGCAAGTCGTCGTGCCACAGGTGGATGTTCAAGGTTTGCGGCGACTCGCGCTCATTGGCGGCGGTCGCTTCGCGACATTGACCCCTGACGATCGCGATCTCGATACGATCTTCGCCGGCGCGACCGATGAGGCTGGCCGTGCACTCGATGCGGATGCCGATGACGCGCTCTACCAGAGCGACCTCTGGCGCGACCAAGGGCTCTGGCTCGTGCTGCTGCTCCTGCCATTCGTAGCGCTCGCGTTCAGACGCGGTTGGCTCGTCGTCTGGGGTCTGTGGCTCATGCTGCCTGTGCCTCCGGCCGATGCGCTCGAGTGGGCTGATCTGTGGGCGCGGCCCGATCAGCGCGGCGCGCAGGCATTCGATGCCGAGGATCATGAGCGAGCGGCGGAGTTGTTCAGCGATCCGAGTTGGTCGGCTGCAGCCCTGTATCGCACGGGCGAGTACGCGCAAAGTGCCGAGCGCCTCGGCGAGATCGATACGGCCGAGGCGCATTACAATCGCGGTAATGCGCTCGCGCGCGCGGGTGAGCTAGCACCGGCGATTGAGGCTTACGAACGCGCGCTCGAACTCGACCCCGAGCATGAGGACGCGCTTTTCAATCGCGACCTGTTGCTCGAGCAGAGTCCGCCGCAGTCCGAGGGTCAGGAACAAGGCGACCCGAACCAGCAGGATTCCGATCAAGAAGGGCAGCAGAGCGAGTCGCAACAGGCGGCGTCACAGTCGTCGGATCAGACCGAGTCCGCGGATCCGGAGTCGATGTCACCCGAGGATGCCGAGGCGTCGGCGGCCTCCGAAGCTTCGAGCCAGTCACAAAACGCCGACCCGAACGCACCGGAGGAATTCGATCCGCTGCCGACGCCGGGCGAGCTCGAGGAATGGGCCTCGGAGCAGGCCGCTGATCAGTGGCTGCGGCGAATTCCGGAGGACCCCGGCGGCCTGCTTCGGCGCAAGTTCTTGTTCCAATACCAGCGGCTCGGCGTGGATCAGGATGGCAACTACGTGTGGCCCGGGGACGAGGAGCAACCGTGGTGAGCCGAGGGCTGCTCGCCTGTCTGGGTCTGATCTGGACCAGCACCGTGTTGTCCCAGGACGTGAGTCTGCGCGCGTCGGTCGACCGGGCGACGGTGCGCGAGAACGAATCGTTGACGTACATCCTGCGCGCTGAAGGCCAGGTTCGCGAGCGACCCGATCTCGCCTCACTCGCGACCGATTTCGACATTCTAGAGACGCGCAGCAGCATGAGTGTGCAAATGGCCGGCGGGCAGACGACGACCGTGACCGAGTGGCTCATGCAGCTCATGCCACGGGGTCCGGGCCGCTTCACGCTACCGCCAGTCGTGCTCGGTGGGTCGCTCAGCAATCCCGTCGAGGTCGAGGTGCAACCTGCGCTTGCGGGCGATGCGCCTGCCGACATTTTTCTCGAGGTCGAGGCCACGCCGGCAACAGCTTACGCGCAGGCTGAGGTCATCTATACAGTGAGGCTCTTTCGCGGCGTCAATACCGGCCGCTCGTCGCTATCGGAGCCGGAGGTTGCCGGCGGTGAGGCAATCATCGAGCGGCTCGCCGACGATCGCGAATATCAGGTCGTGCGCGACGGGCGAAGCTTCATGACGCTCGAGCGGCGTTATGCGATTTTTCCGCAGAGTGCGGGATCGTTGACCATCCAGCCCGTGACGCTCGATGCGGTCGTGATCACGTCATCGGGATTCCGCGGTGTGCAGGTTTTCAGCTCCGAGCCGCTGGAGCTCGAGGTCTTGGATCCTGTGCCGCCGCCGCAGCAATGGGCGGACGCCGCCTGGCTGCCGGCGCGAAACTTGGCACTGACGGAGCGGTGGAGCGCAGATGGTGAGCCGCTGACCGCAGGGATTCCGCAGACACGCGCGCTCATCATCGAGGCGGAGGGTGTACAGGAGTCTCAGCTGCCCGAGCTCGCAGTATTACCGGCGACTGGTATTCGCCAGTATCCCGATCAGCCCGAGCTCACGCGCGAGATTACTCAGCGCGGGTTGCAGGCGCGGCGCACGGAGCGCTACGCCGTCATTGCTCAGGCTGAGGGTCGTCCGATGTTGCCAGGTGTCGTGCTGCCGTGGTTCGACGTGACCGAGGGGGTTTGGAAGGCCGCGACGCTGCCGTCGCGTGAGCTCGAGATCCTACCGAGCACCGAGCAACCCGCGCTGCAGGCGGTGGTCGATTCGCAAGCGACTCCCGGGGCCCTGGCCGAGGCGCCTTCGCCGGGAATCTGGCGAGCCGTGAGCGCGGGTCTATTCGTCGCGTGGCTCGCGACGCTCGGCCTGTGGTGGCAGAGCCGCCGTCCAGAGCGGGAGCCTGCTCCGAGCACGGCCGAGTCGACGCCGCGGCGTGCTTCGAACCGGCGCTTGCTGCGCCAGCTGCGGGCGGCTTGCCAGGCGAACGATGCGCGCCGCGCGCACGCGCTGTTGCTCGAGTGGGGCGCATTGCGTTTGCCGGATGGCGAGCCTTCGAGCCTCGGCGCGATGGCCCAGCGCCTGCCCGGTAGTCTCGCCGCGGCCGTTGCGGAGCTCGAGCGCAGCCTCTACGGGCCCGAGGAGGCATCCTGGAGCGGTGCGGCGCTGGCGGCGGAGCTTGCCAAGGTCGACAGCGTGACTCGGTCTGCGGAACAGCGTGAGGACACGCTACTGCCGCTCTATCAATAGCCGGGCAAACCCCGAGTTTCGGCCAAAATTCCCCGCAGGGCGGGGTTATGCGGCCATTTTTAGATTTAGTCTAATGGTGCGTTTGTGACTTGAGTTCGCGAACGTGCGTAGCTCCGAGCGCATCCTTCCGGCTTATCCCCAGGCCGCCGCATGGACTTGACGACCAACAACCTGCACAACCTCGGTTCGCCGTATGCCGAGCAGCTCGCGCACGGCTTCGGCGACCTGCGCTTCAAGGGGCTCATCGAGAAGGAGTTTCGCGAGAGCTTTATCGAGCAGAATCTTCTGCGCGGACGCGTCTCGGGGTTGCTCGCGCTCGGCATGATCCTAGCGCTTACGTTCGCCGACTTCCTCTTCGGTGCGACGCCTGGGACAGAAGTGCTCAACACGTTGCGTCTTTACGTGCTGTGCCCGCTCGTGGGCCTCATCGTGCTCGCGAGTTTTCATCCGTTACTGAAGCATTACTATCTCCCGCTCGCCGCGACGGCCGTGACGCTCATCGGCTTCGTCGTGATCTACATGAGCATGACGGCGGCGCTGGCCGGTGCGTCCTATGTGCTCGGGAGCGTCGTGCTCATGGTGCTCGCCGGCTGCCTATTCTTGGGATTGCTGTTTCACGTTGCGATCGCGATCAGCACGTTGCTCGTGCTGACGTTTCTGACGATGGGCTTTTTCATGGACCTGCCGTTCAATGAACTGCTTTACAGCACGGTCATTCTGTCGACGGCAGCGGTCATCGGCTCGTTGTCGGCTTACAACCTCGAGCACGCGCTGCGCGCGAACTTCCTCGAGACGCGCGTGCTTAACGAATTGGCCGAGCGGGATGGCCTGACGGGACTCTACAATCGCCGGATGTTCGACGACTTCATTCGCCGTGTCTGGCGTCAAGCGCGACGCGAAAATGTCGTCTTGCAGATTATTTTCGTCGACATCGACTACTTCAAGATCTACAACGATCTGCAGGGCCATCAGGCAGGCGACGACTGCCTCAAAAAGGTCGCACAGTGCCTCGCGCGGGCCGCGAAGCGACCGTTCGATTTTTGCGCACGCTACGGCGGAGAGGAATTCGTGCTCGTTCTATACGGGCCACCGGGGGATTACTCGCGCACAGTCCCCGAGCAGATCCGTCGCGACGTCATCGATCTCGCGATTCCAAACGAGGGCTCGAAGATCGACAATCTGGTGACGGTCAGTGTTGGTGTCGCCACCACGCACCCGGGTGCCGGGCGCAGTCTTGCCGGGGCGATACAGACGGCCGACGAGGCGCTTTACGAGGCCAAGCAGGGCGGGCGCAATCGCGTCGTATTCATGAACGCCGACAGTTGCGAGGTGGAGACAGGCAATTTCCGCGTTCGTGACCGGCTCCGCGCCTGAGCGGTGCCGCTTACCACTTGCCGGTGTTGGGCATCGACGCCCACGGTTCTTGCGGCGCGAGCCGCTCACCCTTTTGCAGCAATTCGACCGAAATATTGTCAGGCGAGCGAATGAATGCCATCCAACCGTCGCGTGGCGGCCGGTTGATCGTCACGCCGGCATCCATGAGACGCTGGCATGTCGCGTAGATGTCGTCGACCTCGTAGGCGACATGGCCGAAGTTGCGGCCTTCGGTGAATTTCTCGGGATCCCAGTTATAGGTCAGCTCGAGCGGGCACTCTTCCTGGCCTTCGGGCGCGACGAACAGCAACGTGAAACGGCCGGCTTCGTAGTCGTCCCGCCTCGTGACCTTCAAACCGAGTTTGTTGCAGTAGAAATCCAACGATGCGTCTAAATCGCTGACGCGAACCATTGTGTGTAGATATCGCACGCCCTATCCTCCGGCTAGTTGCGAGACGTTCGCAGCCTCCGCGATGACTATACCGGCTCGGTAGCCGCCGTCCTAGAACCGCTGCAAAGCCTATGAAGACAGCGCGCAGAATCATCTTCGTTCCGGGCATGAAGCCAAAGCCCCCACCAGAGATTCATGCGCATGAGCTCTGTCGCTGCCTGACTGCGGGCCTCGCCTGGGCACGGCCGGAAGCTGCACGAGCATTCACGGCGCGGTCGAGTTGTCTGACGCTCGTGCCGTGGACCCATCGATTTTACGGCAGCTACCGCGATATCGCGCTGGACCGGCCGGGCATCGACGCGATCTTGCATGAGCCCGAACCGTCAGATGAGGATCTCGCGGAGATCGAGTCGATTGCGCGAACAATCAGACGCTGGATGCATCTGCTCGGTGATGCGATGCCACGATTCAGCCGAATCATCGCGCGACCCGAGATGCGTTTGACCATGACTGAGGCGCGTCGCTACCTATTTGATGCCGACGGAATCGCGACGGAGGTCCGCGCGATGCTCAAGGCGGCCCTCAGGCAGGCCTGGGGCGCTGGTGAGGAGGTGCTCCTGATTGGTCACAGCCTCGGC
>JAOTTJ010000066.1 GCA_029864465.1 Gammaproteobacteria bacterium
CTTGTCTAACGCCGAGTTGTGAGCAGCGCCTGCTCCGGCGTCCGGGGCACGACTTGGCGCCAATTATGACGTTAACGAAAACGGAATTCCATGTCGTCGCGGCGATCACTGAGTACGCACGAAGCTACCGGCGCCGGCCCCGCTGAGCCCGTGCCAGCCTTACGTTTCCCGGTGGCTCGCAATTCGGCGTGCAAGCGTGGGTGGGCAGATCGTACAATCGCGGGCTATGAACAAATCCCACAGTTGCTTGCGAAGCCCGATAGCGGTTGCAATCGTTATGTTCATTGTGACCGCGGCATTCGAGGCTGATGCGCAAACCGTTCGTGAGTATCGGCTCGAGCCGGGTGCCAGCGGCCTCGAGCTCAAGATGCGTGACATTGCCCGACCGCAACCGCAAGCGGGTGAGGTGTTGGTCCGGATCCGTGCCGTTTCACTGAATCACCGAGATCTATCGGTCGCCGGCCGGGCATCTTCGAGTGGGCTCGTACCTCTGTCCGACGGCGCAGGTGAGGTCATCGCGGTCGGCCCAGGTGTCACGCAGTTCGCCGTGGGTGATCGTGTCGCTGGGACATTTTTCGCGGACTGGTCCGGCGGGCCGCGTACTGCACAAGCCATGGCGAGCGCGCGCGGTGGTGGCGTAGATGGCGTACTCGCTGAAGTTATCGTCAGTCACGAGGATGGCCTCATCCCCGTTCCCGATTATCTGACCTTTGAAGAAGCCGCAACGTTGCCTTGCGCCGCGGTGACGGCTTGGCGGGCCTTGTTTACCGATGGCGCGCTCGAGCCCGGCGAAACGGTGCTGCTGGAGGGCACCGGCGGTGTCTCGATCTTCGGTCTGCAGTTAGCCGCTGCCGCAGGCGCACGGCCGATCATCACGAGCTCCAGCGACGCCAAGCTCGAACAAGCTCGAGCGTTGGGCGCAGCCGGCACGGTGAACTACCGGTCGAACCCGGAATGGCAGGAAGATGTGCTGGCGCTTACGGACGGCGTCGGCGTCGATCACATCCTCGAGGTTGTGGGTCAGGAGACCATGCTGCGCGCCATTCAGGCGCTCGCCTATGACGGACACATCGCGGTTATCGGCGGTCTGTCGGGACGCGCGGAGGCACTGCCGTTGGGGAGTCTTCCCCAAGGCGCTACGGTGACAAACGTTTTCGTAGGGTCGCGGGAAGACTTTGCGGCAATGAACGCGTTCTTGGTCGAGCATCAGCTACACCCGGTCATCGATCGCGTGTTTCCGTTCGAGGAGGCCGCGGCTGCCTACGCGTACATGGACAGTGGCGCCCACATGGGCAAGATTGTGATCAGGCTCTAGGCGCCGACGGGCGTTAAGCCGGTGCGACACTCATGTTACATTTCGCCCTAATGACGAGAACTATGCTGAACATCGTCGCGAATCTGGCTACGCTGCTACCCTAGGCGTAGCAGTTACGCGGTTCTGCCGTCTATTTAGACACGGCGTCGGTGCCAGGCCGATAAGATCGGCTCACGCGGTGTCAGGGTCGGTGAGAAGGGGCCCACGCCTAGCTCGCGAAGAGTCTTTAATTGTCGTGGGCACCGCAGTGGAGTGAACGCAACTCCAGTAGGAGTGGGTACTGTAGCGAAGCGCAGACCTGGTAGCTGCGAAGCAGTTCACAGTTGGCCGTTGAACGTAATGTGGCGTGATACTGAGATCAACGATGCGGTAACGTTGCAGCGCCCCCTAGGCGGGCGCCTGAGACGTGCAGCCCTGCGTGAGAACGGGCTTGTGGCCGCACTCCTGATCTTCGGCGCTCAAACAGCGAGCGCCGAGGAACATGTCGTGCGTACGCGCCGAGCCGAGTGGGCGCCCCCGGTGCTCTTCATACAACCAGGCGATACCGTTGTCTGGCGAGGCATGCGGACCCACGAGACGGCGCTTATCGAGGGAATGGGGCCGGCCGACGCAACGGTGTGGCGCTCGGAGCTCGACGCGGACGGCTTCAGCGTCACGCTGAACGAGGAGGGCGCCTATATCTACACGTGCGATATTCATATGAGCCTCGGCATGGTCGGCGCGATAGTCGTCGGCGATGCCGAGCCGCACAATCTTGCGGCCATCGACGCGGCTGTCGAGAACATCGATGTCGGGCGAATCTTTGTCGAGCGAATCATCGGCCGTATGAAGCGGGCGCTCGCGCGACGGAATTAGCCCCGACATGAGGAATGCTCGCGTCAGAGTAAGGTGGTTACGTGCTCAGCGATCGCGAGTGCCGATGTCAGGCCGGGCGATTCCATGCCAAATAGATTCACGAGCCCTGGCACGCCGTGGTCGGCCGGTCCTTTGATCATGAAATCCGCCGCGGGCTCGCCAGGGCCCACGAGCTTCGGTCGCACGCCGGCATAGCCAGGCACGAGGCTGTCGTCGGGCAGATCGGGCCAGTAGCTGCGGATTGCCGCATAGAAGGTCTCGGCGCGTCCCGGATCGACCTCGTAGTCGATGCGCTCGATCCACTCGACGTCGGGACCGAAGCGCACTGAGCCTGCGAGGTCGAGTGTCACGTGGACACCGAGTCCACCGGGCTCGGGCAACGGGTAGATGAGCCCATTGAAGGGGTTCTTCCCTTGCAGCACGAAGTAATTGCCCTTAGCAAAACATGTCGACGGAATAGTTCGGGCGTCGAGGCCGTCGAGCGCATGCGCGACGTCACTCGCTGCGAGGCCCGCGCTGTTGACGACGGTGTCGGCCTCGATCTCGGTCCGCTCGCCGTCGGTCTCGACCTCGAGGCGAAATCCGGCAGGCGTGACCTCGCCACGCCTGAATGTCGAAAGCACCGCGATCGCGCCTCCGGAGGCCTCGATGTCGCCACGTAGTGCGACCATGAGCCCATGACTGTCGATGATGCCGGTCGATGGCGAGCGAAGAGCTTCGTTACAGGTAATAGCGGGCTCGCGCTGCCTGATCTCGCGTGCCGTCAGCTGTTCGATGTCCTCGACGCCGTTCGTCAGCGCCTGTTGTCGCAGTGCCTCGAGCTCATCGAGTTGGTCTGCGCCGACTGCGACGATGAGCTTGCCGCAGCGTGCATGTGCAACGCCTTTGTCGACACAGTATTCGTAGAGCAGGTCGCGGCCGCGCACGCAGAGCTGCGCCTTCAGACTCGCCACGGAATAGTAGATTCCCGCGTGAATGACTTCGGAATTGCGAGCTGAGATCTCTTCGCCGATGCGCGCATTGCGCTCGAGGACGATGATTTCGCGGCCGGCAAGGGCGAGCGCGCGAGCGATGGCGAGTCCGATCACACCGGCGCCGATCACGACCGTATCGACGCGCTCAGCCATCGTTGGACATTGGGCTTTCATTGCCGTGCGCGCCTGGGTATTCAGCGAACTGTGCGTGCTCGGTGGCAGTTACAGCGCTCAAGATCGTTGCCAGATGTACGCGTGTCTCGGCATCGAGCGTGATGCCCGCCTCGCTCACGTAGAGCAGCAGATTCGCGCTCGTGCAGCGTGCCGCCTCGTCTTTGCTGACGGCCCGGAGAATCGAATGCGTTGTTATGGCTTCGAGCGTCAGTTGCTCCAGCCGCTCGGCTTCGAGCTCGATCGTCTTGATGGACTCGCGCAGTTCGGCATAGACGTCAGGCGGTAGCTGTCCGCGGGCATTGCTGTCATGTTTCATCCACGTTCGCGCGTGTCGCAGCGGCTGAACGACGTGCTCTGCCCAAGGGCCCGTGAGCTCGAGCGCCCGGGCGAGCGCTGCGGAGTCCAGCTGCGCGCCGTGTGTGCCGAGCCAGCAGCAGTAGAGCAGCACGTTGACGTCAAGGCCGGACTCATTCTGCAGCGCGAGGCACGCGGACGGAACGTCGGCTTTGCCGTAGATGCGTATGGAGAACGCCCAAAAGCCCTCGCCGGCACTCATCGGGAACGGTCGCTCAGCGCGCTCGGGTACCTACACATATCGAGATATAAGATTAATAAAATAAGATAACTATATGAATTATCGGTTAATAACCCGTCCCGGCTTGTGCAATTGGCTTGGGCCTGAGCACCGAGCATGGCGAATGATAAGCGATCCGGTCACGACTGCGTCTGTCGCAAGGGGAGTCGCGGGTTCTCCGCTATACTGCGCCGCCATGCCGCCGCTGACATTGATCTGTCGATTCGCCGCCGAGGCTGCGCGGCGAGACAGGTAAACGCGCGCATGGTTTCTCACAGGACGGCTTACGCCTTATTGGTCCTGACGATGGCGCTCTGGGGTGGGGCGATCGTTACGGCCAGGGGCGTTTACGACATCGCCCCGCCGGTGGCGCTGACATTCTGGCGTTGGCTATTGGCGATGGTCCTTCTGCTGCCGTTCGTTTGGCGAAAGCTGCCGTCGTTCTGGGCCGATTCGAACCGCTCGCTGTCCGCTCTGCTGCCGCTTTCTTGCGCGATGGTCCTCGGCACCACGTTATCCGTGACTGCCGTCAATTTCACGACCGCGATCAATGCAACGATCATCAACGCTGCGCAAGCAGCCATGACGGCGCTCGTCGCCTTTGTCGTGCTTCAGGAGCGGCTCGTCGCAAGGCAGATTTTCGGTATCGCGCTCGCGTTCACCGGGATTCTCGTCATGGTTTTTCGCGGCGATATAGCGCTGCTGCGCAGTATCGAGTTCAACTGGGGCGATTTGCTGATGCTCGGCGCGATCGTCTCATGGGCGTTTTACGCCGTTGGCTTGCATCGAGAACGGCATCTGCCAAGCGGCGACGTCCTATTGTTCGTGATCTCAGTGACGGGCACGTTCATGCTCCTGCCGTTCTATGTCCTGGAAACGGCTTTTTGGCGCGGTTTCGTGCCGTCGGCAGAAGCGCTGGGAGGAATCGTCTACCTGAGCGTCGCTTCGACGTTGGCGGCCGTGTACTTCTGGAACGTCGCAATACGCTCGGTCGGCGCGAGCCGTGCGAGTGTCTTCGTGAATCTCCTGCCCGTGTTCGGTGCGATTTTTGCGATGCAGTTTCTCGGCGAGCGCCTGTACGTCTTTCACGTCGCCGGTGCTGTGCTCGTCTTCGTCGGCATTGTCATGGCCGTGCGCCGTTAGGCGTAGGTCCGACGCATCAGGGGATCTTGAGGCCGCCGCCCGGCATTGCACCACCCCCAGGCATGCCTGGGGGGCCGCCTGCGCCTGGCACGATGATCGACGACGCTTGCTCGCGGCGAAGCTCCTCGAGCTTTTGCATCGTGCCTGCAAGCGCTTCCTTTGCACCGTCGCCAAATTTACCGATGGCCTCGTCGAGTGTCTGCGCCTCGATCTCGAAGCTCAGCGGCAGCGCGCCCGCGGGCGTCAGCACCTGCGTTTGGCCGACATAGAGGTCGCTGCGAGAGTCGTCGGCTGTGCCGTCGGTTCTCACCGGTACGAGTCGCTGAATGGAACCGATCCGCCGGTCCGTGAAACTTTCCTCGCGGTAGAGGTTGGCGGTATCCATCGAGATTTCATGGTCCAAGGCTTCGTCTGCCATCGTCGTGTCAATCCTTCGTTCGGTGCCAGTGGGGCTGGCTGGAGGGCCCATAGGCTAACATTGTTGGGAAATAGGGGTCGAACCGCAATTATTCGCGGTCACGGGGGCCGTGACCTTAATGCCCGGCGAGAAGCTCGGAGGAGCCGCCGCACTCGCGATGGCGAATTAAGGTCACTGTCCCCGTGAACCCCCGTGAACGGCGCGGTTCGACCCCTATTGCCTATCTGCTAAGCTTTTCGGATGCGCAAACTGCTCGTCTTTCAACACGTGCCCTACGAGCCGTTGGGCACGCTGGATGCCCAGTTCCGGGATGCGGGTTTCAGGATTCGCTACGTCAATTTCGCCCGTTTCGAGCGCGTTATGCTCGACGTTCGGCGCTACCACGGTCTCGTCGTGCTCGGGGGGCCGATGAGCGTCAACGATACCGATCGCCATCCGCATCTACGCCAGGAAATGGATGCGTTGCGTGTGGCCATCGATGCGGGCTTGCCCGTGCTCGGCATCTGCCTCGGTGCACAGCTTATCGCCGCTGCACTCGGGGCAGCCGTCGTTCGCAATCCAGTCAAGGAGATCGGCTGGTCGACCGTCAAGCCGACGTCCGCCGGCTCGCTCGACCCGCTGTTCAAACACCTCGGGAGATCCGAGCAAATCTTCCAGTGGCATGGTGATACGTTTCATTTGCCAGAGGGGTCTGAGCTACTCGCAAAAACAGACGCCTGCAGAAACCAGGCCTTTCGTTACGGCGGCAACGTTTACGGGCTGCAGTTCCACCTGGAAGTCGACGAGGCGTTGGTGCGTCGCTGGCTTTCGACACCGGCCATGCGCCAGGAAATTGAGGCGCTCGCCGGCGCCGTGGAAGCGGAAGTCGTACTCGAGCAAACCCGCCGCTACATTGGTCGATCCATGCGCTTGAGCCATGCCGTATTCAGCACTTTCATCAGCCAATTCTTCGGTTGGCGGCGACGGCTCGCGCTTCCGTCCAGATAAAACCCTCTGATGTGGCTTTGCATCGATCAGGGCGGGCATTCGACACGCGCTGCCGTCCTCGATGAGGCAGGGCGGATCCTCGTCGATGAGAAGACTCCGCTCGAGACAATCGTGCGTGGCCCGCACTTCGTCGAGCACGACCCGCGCGAGCTGCTCGAGTCCGTTACCGCCTCTGTGCGCAGTGTCGCGCTGCAGCTCGGTCGGGACTGTGCGCGCGTGCGTGCGGCTGGGCTCGCGACGCAGCGCTCGACGCTCGTCTGTGCAGCGCGGCACGACGGCGAGGCGCTCTCGCCGCTGATCAGTTGGCAAGATCGGCGCGGCCAGGACGATCTGTGCCGCTTCGAGTCGCAGGCCGATCGCATCAAGACCCTGACAGGCTTGCGGCTCTCGCCGCACTACGGTGTCGGCAAGCTACGTTGGTGTCTGCAGAACCTCGAGTCCGTGCGCCGGCATCTCGGCGAGCACGACGTCATCGGCGCACCGCTCGTGAGCTACCTATTGCATCACATCGCGGCTGACGGCGGCTGGCGTGTCGATCCGGTCAACGCCTCGCGCACGCTGCTCATGGACATGCGCACAGCGTCCTGGTCTGAGGAGCTGTTGGCGCTTTTCGAGCTGCCCGCAGAGTTGTTGCCGGCGATTCAGCCGTGTCGCTCGCCATTCGGTACGCTCGAGCTCGGCGGCCACGCCGTGCCACTGACGGTCGCGACAGGCGATCAGGCAGCGGCCGTCTATTGTGCGGGCGAGCCGGCGCCGGCTACGGCGTTCGTGAACATTGGCACGGGTGCGTTTATTCAGGCCTTTACGGGTGAGACGCCGCTGCTCGACGACGGTCTGCTCAGCAGCATCGTCTGGCAGGATGCGCACACGACCCGCTACGTGCTCGAGGGAACCGTCAACGGTGCGGCTGCTGCCGTCGACACGGTGTCGGCCGAGATGGGTCGGCGTTTCGATCCCGCCGGATCGGAGCTGCGCGTCGCGCTCGAGCAGATTTCGGCTGCACCGCTGTTCCTGAATGGTGTATCGGGACTCGGCTCGCCCGACTGGGTGGCCGATTTCGCAAGCCGCTTCACGGGGCCCGGCGACCCGGCGCAGCAAATCGCAGCAGTTTACGAGAGCATCGTATTTCTTATTGCACGTAACCTGCTCCGGATGCGCCGGCAATTGCAGCTCGGGACGCTGACGGTCACGGGCGGCGTGTCGCGTTTGGACTGGCTTGCGCAGCGCCTCGCAGACGTGTCGGGGCTCCCCGTCGTGCGTCCGACCGAGTCCGAGGCGACGTTGCTCGGGCTCGCATACCTTGTCAGTGAAGGGCGCTGCCGTGTTACGGATGACGCTAGCCGGTTCGAGCCGGCGCCGAGTGCCGCGGCGCAGCGGCGGTTCGCAGATTGGACAGCCGCCATGGATACCGAGGTCGGGCACCGTCGCTCGCCGGGCCCTACGTAGATGTCGCTATTGGCCTCGCAAGAACTACTTATTTCCGCGGGCCCAGGAAGGGGCGACAATGCATCTTTCGGATTTCACCGATTCGGGGAGACACTGATGAACGTGACTAAATGGAATCCCTTCGGCGAGCTAGAGGAAATCGCCGATCGCTACGGGCGGCTGTTCGGCACGCATCTGCCGATGCGCGAGCGGCTCGAGCTGCTCGGTAAGGACATCGAGTGGAAACCGGCCGCCGACATCGTCGAGCGCGACGATGAATATCTCATTAAGGCCGAGCTGCCCGGCGTCGAGCGCGACGCAATCGACATTCACCTAGAGAACGATGTACTGACAATCACGGGCGAGCGTAAGCTCGAGGAGACGAAAGATACCGACAAGACGCATCGTGTCGAGCGGTTCTACGGCCGCTTCTCGCGCAGCTTCCGCGTTCCCGACGACGTCGATGCGTCGGCAATCAAGGCCGAGAGCAAGGACGGCGTATTGCGCCTGCACTTGCCCAAGACCGAGGCGAAGCAATCTCAGGCGGTCAAGATCGCTATCCGCTAATTCGATACCTGATCTATCTCCAGACTTCGAGATCGCTTCGGCGATCTTTTTTTTGCCCCGCCTTTAGCGCGCAATTTGCAACAACGTCGCAGCGCGTGGGACCATCGAGCTCGACCGCGGGAATCGCGAAGGACGCGCATGAGCTTCACGCACAGAATTCTGATTGGCATGCTGGCCGGCGTCGTTACGGGCACACTATTGAACAGCTTCGGGCTTGTCGTTGGGCCCGTGCAGATATTTATCGTTGATGGATTATTCCGCGTCGTCGGAAGTATCTTCATTTCGCTGCTGCAGCTCATGGTTGTACCGCTCGTGCTCGTGTCACTCGTTTGCGGTGTGACGGCACTCGGCGATCTGCGCGCACTCGGACGCGTCGGCGGTAAGACGCTCGGGCTTTACATGCTGACGACCGCCATCGCTATCGTGCTCGCGTTGAGTATGGCTACGGCGCTGTCGCCCGGCGAAGGTTTCGTGCTTTCGGAGCAGGACGTGATTTACGAGGGCAGTGAGGCGCCGCCGCTCAGCGATGTCCTCATCAATATGTTCCCGCAGAACCCGGTGCGAGCAATGGCTGAGGGTCAGATGCTGCAGATCATCGTGTTCGCATTGCTGTTCGGATTTTCGATCACGTTAGCGGGCGAGCGCGGTAAGCATGTAATCAATTTCTTCACAGACCTCAACGAGGTCATCATGCAGATGATCTTCTTGATCATTAAGCTCGCACCGCTTGGCGTGTTTGCATTACTTGCCCGCACGTTCGCGTCGGAGGGGCTCGCATTGATCAGACCGCTCGCGGGATATTTTTTCGCGGTCGTCATCGGGTTGATGCTGCAGCTGTTCGTGACCTACACGATTCTGTTGCGCACGGCAGGATTGAGCCCGGCCAAGTTCCTCATGCAGATGCGCACACCGATGTCGTTTGCGTTCAGCATGTCGTCTTCGAGCGCGACGATACCGGTGACGCTCAACACGCTCGAGACGCGCCTCGGCGTGCGCAACTCCGTTGCTTCATTTACGGTTCCGCTCGGTGCGACAATCAATATGGACGGCACGGCGATCATGCAGGGTGTCGCTACCGTTTTCATCGCGAACGTCTATGGCATCGATCTGACGTTGAGTGACTATCTGACGGTTATTCTTACGGCGACGCTCGCATCGATCGGCACGGCAGCCGTGCCGAGCGCCGGATTGATCATGCTTGCGATGGTGCTCGGCCAAGTCGGCTTGCCGGTCGAAGGGATCGCGCTGATTATCGGTATCGACCGGTTGCTCGATATGCTGCGCACGGCCGTAAACGTTGCGGGCGATGGTGCAGTCACTTGCATCGTCGCGCAGTCTGAAGGTGCCTTGGACGAGCAGGTCTTTAACGATCCGAAGGGAGTGCTCGATCCTGCTGAGAGGCGCGCATCGCCTCACGAGGCGGAGTAAACTCCGTCACCGTCATGGATCCGGATCGGAATATCTTGCTCGTCGGCTGCGGCAACATGGGATCGGCCCTGCTCCGAGGGTGGCTCGCCCAGGGCATTGGAGCGCGGCAGCTGCACGTCATCGATGGGCAGGACGGCGTGATCGAGCAGACCCGGTCCTTAGGCGTCGAAGCGTCCTCGTCGCTCGCGGCCGATATTGCTCAGCCGGATGTCATCGTGTTTGCGGTCAAGCCACAACAACTCGACACGCTCGTGCCGCAGTTCGCGGATCTTGCTGCACGCGGGGCCGTCGTTTTATCGGTTGCTGCCGGCAAGCCGATCGCAGCCTATGAACGTCTGCTTGGCGGTGCACCGATGATCGTGCGAGCCATGCCGAATACACCGGCGGCGATCCGTCGAGGGATCACGGCACTGGTTGCGAACAGCGCCGTTGGTTCGGAGCAGAAGGTACTGTGCGAACGCCTGTTGAGCGCTGTCGGTGACGTCGTGTGGCTTGATGATGAGTCGTTGATGGATGCCGTGACCGCAATCTCTGGCAGCGGGCCAGCCTATGTGTTCCTGCTCATCGAGACGCTCGCCGCTGCGGCGCAGAGGGAAGGTCTTACTGCCGATCTCGCCAGCAAGCTTGCGCTGGCAACCGTGGCCGGTGCTGGGGCGTATGCGGCGCAGTCGCCGATCGAGCCGGGCCGTCTGCGTGAGCAGGTCACGAGCCCAGGCGGCACGACACAGGCTGCGCTGGAGGTTCTCATGGGCGAAGGCGGACTCGAGACACTGGTTAGAAAGGCCGTGCGCGCCGCGGCGGCGCGAAGTCGCGAGCTAGGCTGACAGTCCTGCGCTCGCCGCTATTAGACCCTTCGTTTCCTTGTATTCTGGCGTTTTACTGTCAGAATCGACTGCGTCTTAGATTGGAGCGCCAGACGGCGAACGCGTTCGCGTTGGGATAATGGCGAATGAGCTCAAAGGCGGCGACGTTGCTGCGGATCTCTCCGCGAGTATGCGTGGGCGATTGCCGGCCAAGAAGGGACTCGACGGGGTCGGGCTCGACCTCATCTGCACGCAGGTCGCGGTGGAGTTTCAATCCCTCGACGCAGAGGCGTTCGGCGAGCAATTGCGTTCTGGACTGCAGCGGCTCACCGACGCGAGCGGCATCGATGCCATGTTCGTGGCCTTGCTCGATACCGCCGGGACATTCGAAGCCGTCTTCGCCGGCCGCTCGAGATTCTCAGTCTGCAACCCGGAAGTGCTCCAGCAGCGCAGCCTCGAGGAGTTTCCATGGATCGGCAAGCAGCTCGGTCACCTGAAGCTCGTCGAGATCAAGGATTCGGCGCAACCGACCGAGGCTCAAGCAGGGGACGCAGCGAGTCTTGCCGAGCTCAAGATCGCGGCGTTGCTCGCGGTCGGCTTCGAAATCCGCGGTGAGCTCGGCGGCATTCTCGGCATCTGCAGCTCGCAGCCGCGTCCGGAATGGGGCGCGAATCTGCCGCTCGCCCTGAAGCTCATCGGTGCGAGCTGCGCGAGCGGCCTCGAGCGCATCAGGCTCAGCGATGCGCTGCTCATCGTGCAGGAGCGCGATGAGCTCGTCACGACGACGGCTAATGATGGTCTTTGGGATTACGACGTCCGCAACAACCACCTATACTTCTCGCCGCGCTGGCGAGCGATGCTCGGCTATGCTGACGACGACGATGTCCCGGAGTGGCGTTTCCTCGTTCACCCGGACGACATGGCGAAAGTGCAGATGCAGCTGCGCGAACACCTCGAAGGCGACAAGGGCCTGTTCGAGAGTATGCACCGCATGCGGCATGCCGACGGTGACTGGCGTTGGGTGCACAGCCGCGTCCAGGGCAAGCTCGACGATAACGGCAGATTGCGTCGGCTCGTCGGTGTCGAAACCGACGTCACCGAGCGCCAACTCTACGAGGAGGCGCTGTTTCGCGAGAAGGAGAGTGCCCAGATCACTTTGCAGTCCATTGGCGACGGCGTTGTAACGACCGATGCAAAGGCCAGAGTGCAATACCTCAACCCCGTCGCCGAGGACTTGACGGGCTGGAAGCTCGACGACGCCGTTGGGGCGTCGATTGATGAGATCTTCCGCGGGTTCCATGAGGAAACGTGCGAGCCGGTCGAAAATCCCGTGACCGTGTCGATGCGTCGCAACCGCTCGACGAAATCCGTGCGCCCGACTTTGCTTATCCGGCGTGATGGAAACGAACTCTACATAGAGAGTACAGCTGCGCCGATCCGCGATGCTAACGGCAACGTTCTCGGCGGTGTGCTCGTGTTCCACGATGTCAGTGAGGCGCGTGAGCTCAATAACAAGCTGAGCTTCCACGCGAGTCACGACAACCTCACGCACCTCGTTAATCGAGCCGAGTTCGAAAAACGTCTCGAGCGCGCGCTACGTAGCGCGAAGGCACAAGAGGCGTCGTACGCGCTACTGCATTTGGATTTGGACCAGTTCAAGATCGTCAATGATGCTTGCGGGCATTCGGCGGGCGATGAGATGCTGCGCCAGCTCAGCGCGCTGCTGAAATCGAAGATCCGCTGGCGAGACACGCTCGCTAGACTCGGCGGGGATGAATTCGGCGTGCTGCTCGAAAGCTGCACTGTCGATGAAGCTATGCGCACGGCTGAGACACTACGCGAGGTCGTCAACGAGTTTCGCTTTGTCTGGGACGACCGCACGTTTCGACTTGGTGTCAGCATCGGGGTCGTGCCCATCCTCGTCGACACCGACAATGTGGCTTCACTGATCAGCGCGGCCGACAGCGCGTGCGCGGCTGCGAAAGAGGCAGGGCGCAATCGCGTCTACACGTACGAAGAGACCGACATCGACCTCATGCGTCGCCGCAAGGAGATGCAGTGGGCGGCGCGCATTAACAACGCACTGGAGGAAAACCGCTTCGAGCTGTTTCGCCAG
>JAOTTJ010000377.1 GCA_029864465.1 Gammaproteobacteria bacterium
GAGTCTGACGGAGAAGCCGCCGCTCGAGCCTCGCGACAAGCACTCGCATTACTTCCTCCGGACGACATGGCAGAGCGCGGCTTCGCGATAATTCTTCTCGGTGCGGCACTGCAGATGATCGGTGACGTCAAAGGCGCCAAAGACAACATCTATTCTGCAATTGCCGAAGCATCGGCACGGGCAGAAGATAGCCCTACCTATATGACGCGCCTGCTCGCCGCTCTATGTTACGGCTACTGGATGGATGCCGACTTGAAGGAACTCGAGCTGGTCGCAAAAGATACTGAAACACCAAGCAGGCGTGCGGATCTTTGGGAAGTCTTGAGCGTAGCCCTGCACTTCAAGGCCGCCACTCATTATCACCAAAATAGACTATCTGCTGTCGAAGATGACCTTCGGGTGTTGATTTGCACCGAAAGCTGAGGTTCTACCATTGAACAACACCCGCAAGATGCTTGGTTTTCGCCGATTCTACAGTCGAACGGTGGGACGAGTCACGGTTGGGTGGTAGAGGAATGGTGGGAGTTCTGTCTGTTTTCGTCTTCCGCAAACCTGTTTTGGCTGCTAGCGATTTAACCTACCACGTCTTGAGTTAGGCACATGAAATTTCTTCGCCCATTAACTTAGCAATATCTTCATCCTTGTCTGCTCTAGCCACAAGCCCGCTTGTCAGGTCTGTCTGGCATGACTAGATTATAAAAGCGTCGACATTATGCGGAAGCCAGCGCATGTCGCCATCGCGGTGCGACGTTGCCTCAAGATAGCTGAAGATCATTCGTCGCAGGCGCAGCGGTAATTCTCCGGTGGGCACCTGCGCGACAAAGTCCGCAATGCGATTTCCCTGCTCGGAGTGGGGCTCGCAACATGACGTGATATCGAGCGTTGCCTCGATGCGCTTGCGCTCGAACGTAACACCGAGTTTTTCGAGATGCCTGCTCAGGTCCTCACTGAACCACGTTGAACCACCGTTCTCCAGCTCCCAGAACGAGGAGGAAAGTTCGTTCAGGGTATCGTTCGAAGCGATCAGGATCACGAGTCGACCAAACTCGTTGACCAGATTTAGAGCATTTTCGAGTGCCAGTTTGGGATCATCCATATAGTAGAGCGAGTGCACCATGAGAACCAGATCGAAGCGACGCTGTGCTGTGAACTGTTCGAAGCGGGTGTTGTGCGCCTCTACCCGGATATTTCGGTCGTTCTCGAATACCATACGAGATATGAATCGTTCACACTGCCGGGAATCCGGCTCAAGACCCACGTAGGAAACGGTCGAAGCATGCTCTTTTCCTGCGGCCAGAATCTTTTCGTCGAGGTCACCCGCGCCACATCCGACACTCAGAAACGAAGCACGATCCGTGGAGAGTTGCGGAATCACATGGTCCGTGAACCATCCGAGAATAAGCTCGCGCTGATTGCTGGCGGCCTCGTAGGTGTGAAGGCAGGTGGCATAGCGCTGACCCTCCAGTGGGGCGACATGATCGATGAGCGCCAGCTCCTGCCGAATATCTTTGATATTCATATCGACTTTATATTTGTCGCGCAATCCCGTTTCACTTTTGTATCTATTCGTGCGGTAGTCTCGCTTAGATGTGTACCGACGGCTCCCTATTTCGGCACAGCCAGTATTGGTCTGCTATTACGTGACCGGCCATTGCATGCTTGAGCTTAACCAGGTCTCCAAGAACTACGCTGATGTCTGCGCGCTTGAGCATTGTGACTTATCCATTGCATCCGGGCAGACAACAGTCCTGATCGGTCCGTCTGGATGCGGGAAGTCCACTATCTTACGCCTAATCATTGGCCTGCAGACGCCTGACGAGGGCAGCATCCATTTCGCGGGGCAGCGCCTCGAACGGGACAGCCTGCCCGCGTTGCGTCAGCGGATGGGCTATGTGATCCAGGATGGGGGTCTATTCCCACACCTGTGTGCGCGCGACAATGTAGCGCTGATGGCACGATATTTGCGCTGGCCGGATGTGCGTATCGCGACGCGCATTACCGAACTTGCCGAGCTCACGCACTTCCCCGTCGATGCCCTGGATCGCTTTCCGATCCAACTTTCCGGAGGGCAGCAGCAACGCGTAAGTTTAATGCGCTCCCTGATGCTGGACCCTGAAGTGCTGCTGCTCGATGAGCCGCTCGGTGCGCTCGACCCTATGATCCGTCGCGACCTTCAGGTCGATCTGCGCGAAGTCTTTACAAATCTCGGCAAGACGGTGTTGATGGTGACGCACGATTTGGGCGAGGCGGCTTTCTTCGCGGATACCGTCGTTCTTCTGCGCGATGGTCGAATCGTGCAGCAAGGCACAATGGAACAGTTGTTGCGTGAGCCTGCGGATGACTTTGTGCGGCGATTCATTCAGGCGCAGCGCTCGCCACTCGAAACCATGGAGATACCCGGTTGACCCGCCGCTTTGCGATAAATTTCTTGTGCGGGCTCTTGCTGGCGGGGAATTGTCTCGCCGCTGAGGAGCCCACCATCGTAGTCGGTTCAAAGAACTTCACGGAGGGCGTGGTTCTCGGTGAACTCATTCGCGCGATGGCGGCGTCTGCCGGGGCCAGTGTCGAGCATCGTCAGGCCCTCGGTGGCACGCGCCTGGTCTTCAACGCGCTGGTATCGGGAGAAATCGATATCTACGCGGAGTACACGGGAACGCTCACGCACGAGATTTTCGCGCAGAGCAAACCTGCTTCAAACGCGGATCTACGCGACCTGCTCGCTAAGTCGGGCCTCGTCATGAGCAAATCGCTCGGTTTTCGCGACAACTTTGCCCTGGGTATGCGCGAGCATGTTGCCGAGCGTCTCGACATCCGACGTGTATCAGACCTGCGCGCGCATCCGGAACTTGTCTTCCGTTTCGGCACGGAGTTTACGGAGCGCGGCGACGGTTGGCCCGGCTTACGTCGGCACTACGGCTTGCCGCAGCAGGATGTTCTCGGCGTCGAGCACGATTTGGCGTACCGAGGATTAGCGGCTGGCGACGTCGATCTGACCGATCTTTACACGACCGATGCCGAAATCGCCTATTACGATCTGCGCACACTCGAAGACGATCTGGGCTACTTCCCGCCTTACGAGGCGGTACTTCTGTACCGGGCCGAACTCGCGCAAGAACAGCCAGCCGCTCTCGCTGCAGTGC
>JAOTTJ010000067.1 GCA_029864465.1 Gammaproteobacteria bacterium
CAGCGTCACGCACGACCCAGTCGGGAGACTCGGCTTCGAGGCCGAGCGCTTCGAGCGCTGGGCTATTCACGTAGGTTCGGTAGTAGGCCGACTGCAGCAGCACGGGGTGATCCGGGATGATGCGATCGAGTTCCTCACGCGTGAAGGGGCTCGCATCGTCGGCGAACTGGTCCGGCATCCAGCCGCCGAGCGTGAACACCCAGTCGCCCGCAGGTATCTGCGCGGCTCTCGCGCGAAGCCGGGTCAGGGCCCCGGCGCGTGACTCGATGCCGTCGAGGCGCACGTCCTCGAGCCAGGTCAAACCAGCCCGCAGCAGGTGCATGTGGTTGTCAATGAGGCCCGGAATTACGGTGCCGCCGTCGAGATCATGCCTTTCAGTGTCGGATCCTGCGAGTGTGCCGATGTCCGCTGCCGTGCCGACGGCGACGATGCGATCGCCGCGCACGGCAATGGCCTCGGCGATTCGAAACTGCTCGTCGACCGTAACGATCTTGCCGTTCGTGAAGATCGAATCGACCGCATTCGGCTGCGCGAGGACAGTCATCGATGTGGTCGCGGCAACGACCAGGATCAGTGCTGAGGTGGCCCTCGAGAGCGAGTTTCGCATTGCAGACATCTCCGCTGATCAGTTGTGCAAGATGATAGCGTGTCTGTCGGCGTTCCGCGCGGCCGGTACACCGACCGGCTCAATCCGTGATGATCAGTTTGTAGTCGAAATCAGTGCCGGTTGTGCCGGCTGCTCGCACGGCGACGTAGTGGAGTACGCCGGGGCTGGCCTGGAACGTGAAGTAGTGCGTCGGTGCCGTGCTCGTCGTCTGGATCACGAGCCCGTTCTGATCCAGCAGCTCTAGATAAGCGGCGTCCCCTTCATACCACGGTTGTAGACAGTCATCCGGTATGCGGCACAAGTAGGCCGTATATCCGTTGATCGATGCGTCTCGGCCGAAGGACAATGCGACGAAGTCAACCGTATCGGTTGCATCATCGAGGCTTCCCGAGAACAGAAGGCCGCTGTTGGCCTGCAGCACGAACGGGTTTGCTTGCGATGGGTCATCGTTGGGCTCGGTTTCCCCGGCGCTCGCCGTCGTCCAGTTCGCCGCGATGAAGTCGTCGGTCACGATCCCGGCGTCGAAGTCCGTCTGCACCGGCGCCGCCGTGCAGGTAACCTCCCTGGTGCACTGACCGGAGATCCAGGCGAATGACAGCGCGATGCCGAAGGGGTCCCACGGACCCGGACCGCAGTTCTGCAGACTCGTCTGCAGGCACATGCCGGACGAGGTGGACGCCGGTGGTGGATCGGCATCGCCGCCGTCACTCTTGCAGGCGACGAGCAGACTCGCCAGACAACAGACAACTGCTCGTGTCGCCGCCCTGGCTTTTGACCTCCCTTGAGCGCGTTCTGGGATAGAGTTTGTCATTGCGAATACCTCGGTCTGTGGGTTGCTCGGAGGCTGGGGGAAAGTCTCTATTTTCGCTACGAAAAAGTGATTAGTTGTATATTGATTAGCTTTCAGTATCATAAAACGATACCGTTGGCTGTCAGGAGAGGTGGATGGCTCAGACGAGTGCGCTGGTCGATGCGCTGAAGCGAGCTCTGAAGGCGCGCGGCAGGACTTACGTGGACGTTGCCGGTGCGCTCGGCCTCAGTGAGGCCAGCGTCAAGCGGCTCTTCTCGCGCGAGGATTTTTCCCTGGAGCGCCTCGATACGGTCTGTCAGATGCTCGAGATCGAGATCTCCGATCTCGTGCAGCAGATGAGCGATCAGCAGAGTCAGCTGCAGCAGCTCACGGCCGAGCAGGAACAGCAGCTCGTCGACGACAAGACGCTACTTGCAGTCGCGATCTGCGCGTTGAACCGGTGGACGATGGCCGAGATCGTCGCCTTCTACGACATGACCGAAGGTGAATGCTTTCAGAAGCTCGCAGCGCTCGACCGGCTCAAGTTGATCGATCTGCTTCCCGGCAATCGCATCAAGCTCAGGGTGGCGCCGACGTTTCGGTGGCTACCGAATGGCCCAATTCAGACTTTGTTCCAGGAGAGGCTCGGTCCTGAGTTTCTGCGGGGCCGGTTCAATCGCGACGACGAGTGCCTGATCGTCCTCAACGGCATGCTTTCGAAGGAGAGTATCAGCGAGTTCGTGCGCAAGGTGAAACGACTGGCCAGAGAATATGAGGTTGCCAACACGGATGATGCCGCGCTGCCGCTCGGCGAGCGCTACGGCACGACCGTCGTGCTCGCGATGCGCGGTTGGCAATACGGGCTATTTCATCCGGTTCGCGGCCCGGTCTCTTAGCCTGTCTCAGTTGCCCGCGTCCTTGCGCTCTTCCGTGTACGCGTAACACTCGTACTCTAGGATCTGTGTGCCGGGCTCGAGCCGGCGATAGAGTGGCATGTTGATGGTCCACGGACGCGAGAACACCTGCGGGTCTTCGAGCGTTGCCTCGTACTGGACGTGGTTGGGACCGATTGGCGTGTAACGCTCGACGACGTGCAGCTCGCTGCTGTGATAGTTGCCCGAGCGGTCGAGCCAGGTCTGGTCCGTGAAGTGGACGACGTCGACGACGAACGTGTCGCCTTCCCAGTGACCGCGCGAATCACCCATCCACCATTGGATAGGTCCCGGTATGTGGTCACTGTCGATACGGACGTTGCGAAAGACATGGATGTACTCGTAAAGGAACGTCACTTGCTCCGGCGTCTGCATGATCTGAAACGGGTAGGGCATGTATGTGATGCGCGGCACGCCGACCATGTAGCAGTTGGCCTCGGGATCAGCTGTCAGCCGGTTCTCGTAGTTGCGCTGTCGCTGCGCCAGTGCCGTGGGTAAATACGGTATGTCGCCATCCTCGACGACGCTCTGACCGGCCGGGCTACCGAGCTGCGCCGTATGGTCCTCGAGGTCCCAGACGGCGGAGTTCATTGTCTGCCAGATACCGCGCAGGTCGGGCCGGCCGTCAGGCATGCGCGGGAACTCGCCGTCAGTCTCCTGCGCCGGTCCGCAAAGCGGCAAAGCCAGGGCGAGCGCCGCCGCTGCAAGCGTCAGAGTTTTGTGCATTTTCAGCGTTGCCCCGGCGCGTTGCCGCCGAACAGCGTGCGACCGTCCGCGAGAAGCGTCTCACCGCCATAGGTCTGCGGCGAGCCGTCGCGGGCCGGAAAGCCCGTCACGGTTACGGTCTCGCCGACGGGCAGATCGGTCGGGCGCCAGCCGCGGCGCATGAGGTTGTTCGCGCTTGTGAACCAGGCCGTCCACGTTTCCACCGCGCCGTTATCGTCCTGGACCTCGAGAAACAGCCGCGCGTGGGGGTTGATGAACTCCATCTCGACGATCGTGCCCGTAACTGAGATCTCGGTGTCGAGGTCGAAGCCCGCCGCGACAGAATGATGCGCGTTGACGGGCAGTCCCGCAAGGAACGATGCTGCGAGCACCGATACTCCAACCTGTCTCATCGTCGTTGCGCCTCCCACTCGGCCTTGAGCTGCCTTGCCTGCTCGCCCGTTATGCCGGGAAAAATTGTGTAACCGTTATTGCGGAACAGCTCGAGCTGCTCCGTGTTCGTCTCGTGACAGGCTTCTTCCCAGATCTCCGCGTTCTGGGCCGCATCGCGCCGGAAGGCGAACGCCATCGTCATCGGTTGCGTGAAAACATTTGGGTCTTCATAGGTCGCCGAGTAATGGATCGTGTTTTCATCGAGCCGCGTCAACCGCTCTGTGATGATGGCTTCGTCCGTAATGAAACGCCCTTGTTGATCGAGCATGTACTTCGCGTTGTGGTTCGGCGATTCGATGACGAGCGTGTCGCCTTCCCAGCGCCCGCGTGGGTCGCCGTTCCAGAGCGGGATGTTGCCGATATGCGGGCGCCCGTCGATCGGGATGATGCGATACGGATGCGCCGTGAGCTGCTCGCCGACCATGACGACATGCTGCTCGTCCTGCAGGAACTGAAAGCGGCTCGTCATGTACATCGTGCCTGCCGGACCGGACAGCGTGCAGGCTGCGTTGTGGTGCATGTGCTCGTCGCGGATCCGAATCCGTTCTGCCTCGGCCCAGGGCAGAATCGGCACGATACCGTCGGGCGGGTCGACGACGACGCTCGGGCCGCCGAAGTCGTCAACGGTTTCGGCATGCGCTTCGAAATTCTCGAAGGCCCACGTGCGGCGGCGCCAGAGTCCTGTGAAATCCGGACGGCCATCGGCGCGGCGCGGCGGGTCCGGCGTCTCACGAAGGGCGCACGCGTGGAATTGCGCGTGATCTTCCTGCGGGCAGATGGACTCGGTGAAGACCTGGCCCGAGCTGATACTCGGGGCCAAGCCCAGCGCGGCCGCGCCTGCAAGGCCTGAAAGAAGATGTCTGATCAACGCTTTCCCCCGCTAGCCTGGATATCTCAGCGTGGCGACCACCTGGTGAGATGTCCAGGCTAATGCAGGCTACCGGCGACCCTCGGGCGTGTCAAAACAGACGCTTCGAGCGCGCGAACAGACCGGCTTGCGCCGCGGCCAGCAGGCTCTATTCAGCCGCGCTGAGCGACGCGAGCGTTCGTTGTCACATGTCGATTTCTTGCAGAATCCGCTCATCTTGGGCTAGATCTGTCGCCACCGAGAGGCCAAGATGAGCGCACTGCGGTCTGTACGGATGTGCACGGTTGTAGCGCTTCGCTACTATGCGCCGATGCCTGAACCGTACGAGTTCGATGGTGCCGATATCGCCGAGCTTTTGATTCAAATCGGCAGGTTGGCCTATGCCGAGAGCGGTGAGGCGGGCCTGACGCCGACGCAATGGATGGCGCTGCGTTATTTCGCGCGCGCGAACCGGTTTTCTCGAACCGTTTCCGCCTTCGCGGATTATCATGCGACAACGCGCGGCACGGTTTCGCAAACGGTCAAGACGCTGACAGAACGCGGCTATCTGAGCCGGCGGCGGTCGGAGTCGGACGGCCGCAGCGTTCGGCTCGACCTCACAGAGAAGGGGCGGGATGCGATTGCAGCGGATCCGCTATCGCGGCTCATCGGCCTCATCGATGCTCTGCCGTCGGATGCGCAACAAAGCCTCGCTATTGAAATATCCGGGATCGCGAGCGGTCTTTCCCAAGCCTTGGATCGGCCTGCCTTCGGTCCGTGCAGGCGCTGCCGTTTCTTGACGAACGACGAGCAAAGCGCGCACGGCAGTGCGCAGGCGTCGTGCCGCTACCTGAATGAGCCGCTGGACGCCGAGGATCTCGCCAGGCTCTGCGTCAACTACGTCGCGGCATCCGCGCTCGAGTCTCGGCCGAGCTGACCGGAGTTACCAGCAATCCGTGCTCGGGCCCGTTTGGCCGCGTTGACCGGCGTGCGTCAGCGTCAGCGTCAGGCACTGGGTATCGTGGCCGGCCTGCCGAAGCTGCGGGACTGCCGCGATCGTGTAGGTTACGGGCGTCGCGGCATTGATCTGCACTCGATAGATTCTGTTGTCCGCACCGGCGGCCGTCATTGCGCCCTGATCGTCGATCATAAAGCCGTTGGCGCCATAGCCGAGATTGGTTAGATCGTTTGCGTAGCGCTTGTTATTCGCGAAGAACTGCTCCTGGCGGTCTGCGACCTGCAGCAGAAAACTCTTCGCCGCCGTGCGGTTCGCCCGCGTGATCTGGCTCATGTAGGACGGATAGCCAATGCTCGCGATGATCGTAACGATTGCGACGACCACCATGAGCTCGAGCAACGACATGCCGCGTTGACGTTTATGCCATGCGCCGTGACTCGACGCGGGTCGGGCTGCTGTTGTCATGCCAAAGTTCCTTGAAGTCTAATCTGATCGAGCGCTTAGAGGTCCGAGTCTTCCTGGATGTACCAGAAGGTTCGCCAGCGTGTGTTGATGTCGACCTCGTCGACCTGAAGATCCGGCCGTAAGATCTTGTTGGGCGGCACGGATACGACCTCAGCCGGGATGCCGGGCGAGTTCAGATCCGTGCTGCGGTCGCTGCGCGTCGTGCCTTCGTCCGGCCCATCCGGGTCGTCGGTGGATGTGTCGTAGTTCAACACCGCAGCCGCATTCTGCAGCGAAACCGCGTACAGGCGTCCCATGCCCTCGGACGGCTGACAAGCGCCACCTGCGACGCCGCCCGTCGGAATGTAGGTCGTGAAAAAGACCGTGCCGTCGATCGTGACTGGCGTCGCCAATGATTTTTCGCCGGTATCCTCGAGGTCGAGTCGCCAGCCGTGGGTCAGATCGACGCCGCAGGCGCCGCCTTCCTGCAGGCAGTTGTTCGTCACGTCGCCGAAGTCCAGATGGCCGATACCAGTATCAGTGCCCGAGCCCGGAATCACGTTGCGATCTTTGATCATGTAAAAGTGGTTATCCGCGACTCCGCCGTAGTCGAGCGGATCCGGACGGTCGCCGGCGCCGATCAGGATGGCGTCGAACAGGCCGATCGCATCGCTCGTCTGCACGATGTCGGGCCGATGGAAGAAGCGCCGATCGTCGGCCTTACCGACTGAGCCTGGTGCATGCCGGCCCAGGGAAGCGACCAGGGACAATGTCCAGAAATTTGTGTCGTTGCCATGCAGATCTGCACGCCAGACGTTGCCGCCCGTGTCGCCGACGATAACGCGGTCGGTAAGCAGATCGCCGTCCGTGTCGCCGAGCGCGACCGTCGACGGAATGCTGTCAACGAGCGCTGAATGCTCGAAGATCGTCGCCGTCGACCCGCCGCTGCCGCCGCGGGCTTTCCAGATCAGGTTGCCGTTTTCGGCATCGACGACGAAAATGGCGTTGCCCTCGGAGTCGTCGGTGCCTACTGCACCGCGCGTGTCCTTGTTCATGTCATAGCCGCCCGCAAATACAAGCGCGGGCTTCATGCCGTTGCCCCAGTCGAGTCTCGCAATTCGCGGGTTCGAGAACGTATAGCCGAGCTCGCCGAAGCCCGGGTCGCTCTTCTCGATACTCCACATGAGCTGAGGGCTCTCGGGATCGGTCACGTCGAGCGCGTACATCGCCTTGCCGCCGCGGCGCAGCCCGAAGAACAGCCATGCGCGCTCCCCGGCCTCGATCGTGCCGTTTTGGTTGCTGTCCTCGACGTAGGCAACCGGCGAGCCGTCCACGGCATACGGATGCGGTGTGCCTGCGCCGTTCGCGCGCAGCGTCCGGACCGCGCCCATCGTCGAGCGTGGCATGAAGGCCCAGACTTCCTCGCCGCTCTCGCCGCCAGCGGCCGTCGTGTTGCGGATGAAACGCATGAAGCCATCGTTCGAGGCCACGGCCAGGAAGATGGCTGGGTTGGTCGTCGAGTAGCCGCCCCGGACGCCGTAATTCAACGGCAGCGGGCGCGAGTGCAGCGGGTCGGAAAAAATCCAGGGCCTCGCGTCGATCGTATTGCCATCGCTGTCGAGGTCATCGACGTCCAGTCCGCGAGCGAATGAGATGAGCTCGACTGCTTCTGCAACATTTCCCGCACCGAGATCGGCCTGCAGGGCCGTCGCGGTGGCGACGTCGGCATCCAGCGCTGCGAGATTGCCGCCGGCGTCCCAGAACAGCTGGCGCGTGCCGACACCGTTGATGAGACCCGGGCTGCCGCCGAGATAACCGGGAATACGCTGACCGGCGCCGCCGCGATCGACAAAGCGCCCGTCGCGCCCGTCGACCTCGCCTTCGTTCGGGTCAGCCGGCGGAAGCGAGCCGGCCAGCGTCCAGTGGGTCAGCGCGTCAAACCGGATACGCCCGTCGGGGGCGACAGCTGGCTGATCGAGCGAATCGACGAGGAAAGCGGCTCCACCGTTATCGTATAGACGCAGTTTCTTGACGTTGCCGGTCCAGCCGGGCCTATTGTTCTCATCGACCTGGAACAGCGCCAGGAAGACGTTGTCGACGATCTCGGCGCGGTTGAACACGTTGACGGGCACCGAGGCCGCGACGAAGGTCGTGCTGACACTGAGGATCTGATTGAAGATCTCCTGCAGAACCCGCACGAGATCGTCCGGGTCCTCGGTCAGCTCGAGCGGCGTGCCCGTGCCGCCCGCGTGCGCGTAGCCGATCGTCGTGTTGTTGATGAAGTTGTCGTCGATCAGAAAGTACGAAGTGACGTTCTGCCTGCCCGGAACGTTCGGCGCGCTGCCGTAGCTGCCGTTGGCGAGATCGGCGTCATGCAGGTACGCGAGGACGTCGTCGAAATCGCTCTGCTGCGATCCGAAGCCGCCGTTGCCGATCGGCTCCTCGATCGCGCTGTCCGAGTCGCTTTCCTGGTTGGAGACCTGAAACATGAAGTTGACGGAATACGTATTGACGCATTGCGCGTTCGCATCTATCGGCGTGCGGTAGCGTGGGCCCTGCTCGATCGTCGGATCCCAGTCGTACGCTGCACCGTCGACGTCGAGGTTGTCGTTGGCGTTCGTGGCGTAGTCGGTCCAGCCGTTGTGGCCGTTGTAGATGTCCCCGCCCGTCAGGTAGCGGAAGAACTCGAAGAACAGTTCCTTGCCCTGATAGGCATGGCTCTGGTTGCCCTGCGGTGTGGGCATGGCTTCGAGAATTGCATGGAACTGCGCCTTTGCGCCGTTCGTGTCGCCGGTGAGGAAGGGCTGGAATCCCATCGCGATATAGCCGCCGTTGGAGCAGCCGCTATTCGGGCCCTCGCAGTTGTTCTGGTTTTCGTGGTTCAGCATGAGACCGACACGGATACCGTCGAGCGGCTCCATGGCCTTACGCAGCGCGGCGCGCAACACGTCGAAAAAAGTGTACGGGCCCGCGGGTGCCATATAGCCTTCGGCGATCAGCGTGTCGCACTCGTTGCCGTTGCAGGCCGTGGACCCCAGGTTTGGCCGGTAGTCGAGGCTGAACATGACCATGGGCTCGCTGCCGGCTGGCAGTCCGGCGCCGGGGTTCAGGTAGATGTCCGTATCGTCGGCCAGACAGACGGACGCGACTGCGGACAGCGCGATGCCTGCTGCGACGTGTGAGAGCCTGGCCCAGATCGATTTTGCGTTCATGATGATTTCCCACTGATATCCGTATTTCCCCACGGCACGCCGATGCGCCGGCCGAACTTGCGAGCCCCCACTCAGAAGTTCGGCACCAAGACGATCATGCCTTCGACGAGCTGCACGCTGCCGAGGCCTTCGTTCGTGCGATCGAAGGTCGCCGCGACTTGGAAAGAAGCGGCCGAGAACTTGTCGATGCTCGACTCGAGTACCCGCGGCGGCGGCTTCTCGGGCGGCGTCATGCGCTGCACGCGTGCGCTCAGGTGCCCCATGGCGACCTCGTTCGCAACCTGTGCGGGTAACGGAATCCCGTAGGCGTTACACCCCGGCTCGCCCGGCGTGCAGATACTGAAGCCGGCGCCGCCTATGACGGGCGTCGCGGCCGGCGTCGCTACGACGGCTTCCGTTAGCGCTTGGGCAGCCTGTATGCCCGAAAGACGTGCTTCCTCGTTCTGCGCCATGCGCACGCCGATCGTGCTTTCGCGCATCGAGGTGACGCTCAGTAGCGTGATGACGCCGAGAAAGACGAGCGCCGTAATGAGCGCGGCGCCGCGCTGCGAGTTTCGTTTCGGCAGATGAATCTGTCCCATCATCAGCCTCCCATGATTCGAAGTGTTTTGAGGTTGCGTAGGCCGACCGTCACGGAGTAGACGCGCCGATAGAAATTGTCGTTAGGCGTGAACGCCGGCGCGTTGCTCAACGTGTAGGTCTTCATGTTCGTGTACTGCATGTCCGTGTCTGCACTGCGCGCGAGAATGAAGATCTGTGCCGCGACGGCCATCTGCATCTGGGCTGGCGTCGGATTCGGAATGAACAGGTTCGGATTGCCATCGGCGTCCGTGTCGAGGCCGTATTCGATCTGCAGATTCTCGACGCCCTGCGCGAGACACTCGGTGACAACGTTCGGCACGCCGCCGAACTCGAGAATCTTGCGGCACAGCGTCGGGATGCCGTCGCCCGGAGTCACGGCAAAGGTCCTGACGTAGTAGATGGAGGGCCGGTACTCCCAGTCTGTGAATGGCACGGGCACGGGGACGGCCGGCGGCGCATTCGCGGGCTCGCGGAACAACAACCCGACGGTACCGTTCGTGCGAAGGTATACCGTATTGTTTGCGAGAACGGCAGGTGCCTGAGCGCCCGCGAGCCGCTTAATCGAGACAATGTCGGTGCCGGGCACGACCTCGGCGCCGAGGCACGAGAAGCTCGCATTTGCCGTTGCGACGGTCGAGTTGTCGACGCTGACGAGCGATTCGTTGTCCCCAGTGCCCGGGTTCACGATCCGGTAAATCCAATTAGGGATGCCTGCCGGGCCGCAATCGGTTGCGACGGCAAGGCTTCCGTCGGGCGTGACGGCGGCCGGCAGCATGAGATCGGCCCAGTAGCCGGCCATGCTGAGGTCGCTTATGATCTCGCGCAGACTCTGGCGCGCATCGTCCTGCATCCGCAGGATCATCTCGTCGCGGTTGAAGCTGTGGCGGTTGAACGTAAACAGCGTGATGACGCCACCGGCAATGATGAGGCCCAGCGTCATGGCGATCATGAGCTCGACGAGCGTGAGTCCGGCTTGCGTGTGTCTGTTCATCTGAATAATGCCTAGATCGCGGGATCGATATAGCTTTGGATCACGACCATGCGGCGGAACGTATTCCCGGCGCCGTAGAGCCCCGTGCCGGCGCCGCAGTTGTTCAATGCGAGATCGGTGAGCTCGGAGCCGGCGCGCCAGACGATTGTGACGCTGTAGACGCCAGCGTCTCCGGCTACAGGACCGCCGATGCACGCCGTTGGCGCGAGCAGCCCGCCCGTCGCGACGCCCGCAGCCGTTTCGAGCGCGCCGTCGAGCGCCTGCTCCCATTCCCAGAGCCCGTGGATCGCGAGCTGCTGAGCCGTGCAGGGCGCGACCGGGTCATCACAGGTCGGCGCGGGCTCCGCGCCGCGTGAGCCGCGGCCGAGGTCGCCGGCCGCAAGGTAATCCACGAGCGCGTCGGAGTTACCGCGCAAGTCTTCGAGCAATGCGTAAGCCAGCTCCGAAGCCACGGAGCGCTGCACGGCCTCGAAGCTCGCGCGCTGGGATATGGCATTGAGGCCCGTCACGCCGAGCAGACCAATGCTGAACACGACTGTCGTAACGAGAATTTCGACGAGCGAGAGACCGCTCTGGCCGCGTCGCAGATGTCTGGCATTCATCGTAACGATTCCTTTCTGAGCCGTATCGCGCCGTCGCTGCCGCTTACGGGCAGGTCGGCGGCAAACCGCTCGAATCTTCGTGCGAGACGCGCGGGCGGCCGCTCATGTCGACGATCAGCGCGCGAGCGTGGCTAGGTCCGCGGTCGTCGCAGACGCTGAACTCGCCCGTGTTGTTGCGAACGATGTTCGCCATGGCGCGGCCGTTCGGCCGATACGTGATCGAGGCGCCGAACTCGGCCGTGGTGACGTCGACGTCGCCAATGTTGCCCGTGACGCGCTGGACCGTCTCTGCGCCGTTGAGCGTGAGGTTGCCGTCCGTATCTATGAACACGATTCGGCCGTCTTCCCAGCCGGCGCCGTCGCATGTCGCGCCATCGCTGCTCGGGCAGACGGTGACGCGGGCGTTGTTCGTGATCGCGAGATCGCGTGCGTAATGAAAGTCCCCGAGCATCTCGTTGGCCACGCTGACCTGACGGGCGTTCTTGGCGAAGCTCGCCAGGCCCGGCAAGCCGACCGACAGCAGCAGCGCTGCGATACCCATCGTCGCGAGAAGCTCGGCCAGCGAGAACCCTCGCTGACGGTTTGCGTTAATGTTCAATGTCCTGTTTCCCTCCGCCAAGAGTTGCTTATTTGCCAAGGTAAGCAACTGAGACCCCCGACTGATGTGCGATAGATTCCTGGATCTGCATTCGCATCGATCAATGTTTGCATCCTGCACAAAACAAAAGAACGGGGCGTAGATACGCATCACAGAAGTCTTGGAGCAGTCCGTGTAAAAAGACGGGCGGTAGGTGTGACCGGACGAACGGTACTAGATCTGCAAACAGCTGACTTAGGTAAAGACGAGTAATTGGACAATAACCAGGAACTAGCGGATTTTACGGACACCGAGATCATCGATCGGTCCAGAATCGCGAAGGTCGAGGAGTTTCGGCCGCGGACGGATCGGCGCAAGCCGAGCCTGCGTAGTATCGTCTACGGCGCATTCAATCCGCGACGGCGAAAAATCCGCCGCGACGAGGATGTGAATCACACGTTTATCGACCACCATCCGCGGCATCTGCTGGTCGTCTCGATGCTCGTGTTGATTTTCAGTGTGATCGACGGCCTGTTTACCGTGCGCATGATCAACGCGGGTCTACAGGAGCTCAACCCGGTGCTGGCGCCCTTCGTGCACGGAGACCCGGTCACGTTCGCGCTCATCAAGATCTTCTTCACGGCCATCGGTGTCATCGCGCTCGTGATCTCGGCGCAGGCGCGCTTCCTGGCCGGCATTCGCGTCTCGGCGATTTTCCATGGTCTGCTGATCGCCTACGGCTGCGTGATTGTCTATCATCTCTACTTGCTGCAAATCATTTAGGCTGGCCCGTAGCCGATAAGATTCGTACCCAAACGCGCGTCTGCGGTCGGTAGCTGCTGGACGTTATCTCGGTTTCGGTAGAAAGAAGATTACGTGGGTGCTGGACCATCCACACAGGGCACTTACTCGGCTGCCGGGCCGATAGGAACGAGAAAAATCGAAGGTCCGGTATCGAGGAAGGCCTCATCCGTAGCGGCGAGGTTTTTGCGTTCATAA
>JAOTTJ010000378.1 GCA_029864465.1 Gammaproteobacteria bacterium
GCTCCTCTTGGCGCATCAAGCGATGGCTCAGGCCCGGCAACCAGGACAACATCATCGCCAAGATCCCGAATGGCATGACCGCTCGGAGTTGTTGCTCACGTTGGAGAGCGCTTGGGCGCCACGGGGCGGCTCGATCACCTATCGATTGCAGCGGCTCGAATGACCAATTGTGGTTGAGCTTTGGCAGTCGATTCGAGAACATGAATGAAGAAGATCGACCTCGGCCAGACTATCGGGATACTCGCCAACTCGGTGTCATCGCTGGAATCATATCTATATCGACATCAACAGTAGGAATCGACGCAGCGTACCCATAGAAATGGAGCTGCCTCGTAGGGGAGCAAAATAGATGTTTAGTGAACGAATTGGATTAGCCGTCCCGGCAGCTCTCGTTCTTCTCGTAGGCTGTGGCTCAGACGGCGGTAATATCATCACCGGCGAAGGCTTCCCCAATCCGAATCCCGTGGTGACCAACGAGTGGGGCGAATTGCCCGATGGAAGAAACTGGGGGCACACAGCCGGCATCGACATCGATCCCACGGATGGCCATATCTGGGCCTATGAGCGTTGTGGAGCCGGTGGAGGCGGTGGCGCTGCCGGTGGAGGGGTCAACTGTGATACCAATCCGGTAGATCCGATATTCAAATTTGATCGCAACACAGGAGAAGTGCTGGCCAATTTCGGCGCGGGGATCTTTACAACGCCTCACGGTATCCATGTGGACTATGAAGGTAACGTCTGGGTCACTGACTTTGTCGCTAACGCAAGCGGCACCAAAGGTCAGCAAGTGCACAAATTCAGCCGGGATGGCGAACTTTTGATGAGTCTGGGTGTGGCAGGACAGGCTGGTAACGACAACGCCCATTTCAACGGGCCGAACGACGTTGTCGTTGCAGCAGACGGCAGTATCTTCGTATCTGACGGACACGACGGCCAATTCATGACAACTGCTGACGCCGTAGATGAGGGCAGGCAGGCTGGTCAAACAGGTCGCATTATGAAGTTCGCTCCCGATGGCACCTTCATTCGGGAGTGGGGGCAGCTAGGCACGGCTCATGGCGAGTTTCGTACGCCCCATGCTCTCGAGATCGATTCGCGAGACCGTCTTTGGGTCGCCGATCGCGGAAACCATCGCTTGGAAATATTCGATCTGGATGGCAACTATCTGGAGTCTCGCTACAGCTACGGTCGTGTCAGCGGGATCTTCATCACGGATGACGATTTGGTCTATGCGATTGACTCCGAATCCGCACCCTTCAACCATATCAACTGGATCTCCGGCGTTCGCGTCGGTCCTCTAAACGAAGATCGATTGGTCGCCTTTATTCCAGGATTTCCCACAGAGACTCGTGGCTATCAATCTACCGCAGGTGAGGGGGTGGCGGTAGATGCCGACGGCACTGTTTTCGCTGCCGAAGGGCCTGCCTCGATACCCATCGCCAGAGGTGCCTTCAGCAGATATAGCGCAGACTAGTTGTCGCGTGGGCGTCCGAAAGACAAGTAGATCGTTTCCTGGTATGACTTCCAAGCTGCCTCATCAAAGACCCCGGCTTTGTACTGCAAGTACTCGTACTCGCGATTTCTCATGTCGAGAAGCCACATCAGGCTAAGCCGGAACTGATCTTGGTAGGAGAGTTCGTCTCCTTTGAGAGCTTCCATCAGGTCTCTATTCTCGAGAAACGTGAGCAACGCCGCCCGGTCATTTTCAACTAACGCACGTCGCGATTCAGAGTGGAGCATCGCGACGTTTTGCTTAATCTGGATCGACAAATAGATCAGGGTAGCCAACACTTCTACTGAGGCAGCTACCTGAGCCCACGCCATCGCGTTGGCTCAATGACGGCTTTTGGGAGGACCCGACGTTCAAACGTCGGCAAATCCTCCCGGGCCCACAGACATATCACCCTAGAACCAGAACTTAGTAGAATCTAGCCAAGAGACCATTGGGGGAAATCTATAGCTACGTTGACCTTCGAGCCTGCGCGCGTGTCCGGGGGCTGACCATGGCGCTGTCTCCCGGTACCCGTTTCGGTTCGTACGAGATCCGGATGAGCTCAGTGCCGGCGGCATGGGCGTCGTCTATCGGGCGAAGGATACGAAACTCGGCCGCGAGGTCGCCGTCAAGGTCCTCCCCCAGTCGACGCGACATCATGTATTTCTTCGGATTCGGCGGTGACATCCCCGGGTTCTTCGGCCGCTACCGGGACCGGTTGCGCGCCAGAGAGGATATTGCGATCGTTTCGGGGCTATCGAGTGGGGACCTGCAGCAGCTGCATGCGCTTTATGACGAAGAGTGAAGAATCTCGGTCCACGAATCGACGCCGGTTCCTGCGTGCGACGGCCGCGGCGGCGGCGGGCGTTGCCATCTTGCCGAAGCGCGCATCGGCGCAGATCTCCGCTTCAGGGCCGGAGATGAACGCCCTGAGCGCCTACATGAGCGCGGCTGGCGATGCCGCCCTCCCGGCCGACGCGGCAGAGCAGGCCAAGCACCATCTCCTCGATACGCTGGCGTCGATGATCTCCGGATCGCAGTTACCGCCCGGACAGGCGGCGCGGCGCCACATCCGTGCGTATGGAGGAACGGGCACGGGGACGATCGCCGGTACCACGCTCACGGCCGCCCCTATCGATGCAGCGCTCGCCAACGGCGTCATGGCACACGCGGATGAGACCGATGACTCGCACAACGCCTCACGATCGCATCCCGGTTGCGCCGTCGTGCCGGCGGCCCTCGCGGTCGGTGAAGAGTTCGGCGTCGACGGTGCACATTTCTTGCGCGCCGTGACGCTCGGCTATGACGTCGGCACACGCGTGGTCATGGCGATGGGCGGCTACTCATTCGGCTCTGACAGCAGCCTTGCGACCCACGGCATTGCCGGCACCTTCTGCGCGTCGGCCGCCGCAGCCTGCGCCGCGGGTCTCGACGCGAGACAGATGCGTTGGGTTCTCGACTATGCCGCCCAGCAGTCGTCGGGTATCAGGGCCTGGCGGCGCGACCCCGACCATATCGAGAAAGCATTCGTCTTCGGCGGGATGACGGCACGTAACGGCGTTACAGCCGCGTTGGTCGTGCGATCGGGCTGGACCGGCCTGGACGACATCTTCTCCGGTCCCGACAACTTCTTCGCCG
>JAOTTJ010000379.1 GCA_029864465.1 Gammaproteobacteria bacterium
AGACAGCAGCGACGACGCGCAGCAGGCGTCTAGTTAGCATAAGGCGCCTGTCCGGCCATGCCGGTTGAAACATCTGACAACTTGCCGGACAGCCGAACCATGCTGCGACTTGCCGAAGCTGCGCGCGCACTCCACGCCGGCGGCATTGTCGCCTATCCAACCGAGGGCGTGTACGGACTCGGCTGCTTACCGACGGACCTCGATGCAGTCGAGCGCCTCCTCCGCGTCAAGCGCCGCTCGTGGCGCAAAGGCCTGCCGCTCATCGCAGCCAGCCTGGAACAGCTCGCGCCATTCGTGACGATCCCCGACCATGGGCGGCATGACGAGATTCTCGCTAGCTGGCCCGGTCCCGTGACCTGGGTGCTACCGGCTCGACGCGAGACACCCGCCCTGCTCACAGGTGGCCGAAACACGCTCGCCGTGCGTATCACGGGCCACGCGATTTCGCGGGCTCTGTGCCTGCAGGCAGGCACGCCGCTGATCTCGACGAGCGCCAACCGGGCTGGGCGCCCGCCGCTGCTGAGTGCGCGGGCTGTCCGCCTGGCCCTGCGCGCCGAGGTCGATTATGTGTTGGCCGGTCCACTCGGTGGCCTGGAGAATCCAACCGCTATCCGCGATGGCCTGACCGGTGCGTATCTGCGCGGTGGTTAGCGCACATCGCCCGAAATCACCGTCAAGTCGAGCGTTGGGCCGCGCGCTGGCCTTGTGATACCGTCTCAACGATCACCCATAACTACCAGAAGACTAAGGCGGATACCGCCGCAAAACTCGATCGAGACATGGCAATCTGGCGCATAGCTGCATTCTCGGCACTCCTCACGGGACTGCTCGTGGCGTTGCTCGGCACGGCGGTAGCGCTCGAGCACGCCGCGCCGACGACGCCGCTGAGTCTCACGGCGCCCGCCCGCCCGGCCAAGGGCGGCGGTGAGGTCTACATCGTGCAACTCCGCGAGCCTGCCGTCGTCAATTACGCCGGCGGACTTGCGGGTTTTGCGGCGACGCGCCCGTTTGCTAACGCTAAGATCGAACCCACCTCGAGCCCCGTGCAGAGCTATGTGAAATATCTCGAGGACAGCCACGATCGCCTGCTTGCAAACGCGGGCGTCAACACCGAGAAGCTGCACAGCTACCGTTATGCCTTCAATGGGTTCGCTGCACTGCTGACAGCGGATCAGGTCTCTCGACTGCGACGCGACCCGGCCGTCAATCGGATCTGGGTCGACACGGAGCAGCGCGTGCAAACCACTAACAGCGCTGTATTTCTTGGCCTCGAGGACCAGAGCGGGGGCCTGCGCGCCGATCTGAAATTACGCGGGGAAGGCATCATCGTCGCAGTCATCGATAGCGGCATCGCACCCGGACATCCGTCGCTGCGGGACACGGAAGAGAAGATACCTGAACGCTGTCAGTCGGACTGGGCCGAAGCATCGTGGCTCGGGATCTTTCTGTGCAGCGCCGTGCGTCGCAATCCGCCGCTCGACGTGCTTTTCGAGCCGCCGGCCGACTTTTTCGGCGTCTGCGAAGCGGGCCACGGCTTCGAGCCGACGGACTGCAACAATAAGCTCGTCGGCGCGCGTTACTACATCGATGGATTCCTGAGCCGCAACGAGCTCGATCCGGGTGAGTTCATGTCACCTCGTGATGCGGACGGGCACGGCACGCATATCGCGACGACGATCGCCGGTAACGAGGTCACGGCAGACCTCTTCGGCATTCGCATCGGCCGCATCTCCGGCATCGCGCCAAGCGCGCGCATCGCAGCCTACAAAGCCTGCTGGCTCAGACCCGGTGCCGTGCGGGCAAGCTGCAGCACCTCCGATCTCGTGCGTGCCATCGATGATGCCGTCGCAGACGGCGCCGACATCATCAATTACTCCGTCGGCAATCTCGAGGCCGGACTCGACGCACCCGACGATCTCGCACTGCTGAACGCGCTCGAAGCCGGCGTTCTTAGCGTCGTAGCCGCCGGCAATGAGGGTCCCGCGGACGCGACGATCGGCTCGCCCGCCGGCGCACCGTGGGTTCTGACTGTCGCAGCATCAACACAGTCGGGCAACCGATTCGACGAAGCGATCACGATCGTCGAGCCTGAACGGCTCGCCGGGCGCATCGAGATGAAGGAAGCGAACTTCACACCTCAACTGCGGGACCGGGAATCTCTCGAGGGCGAGCTGCGTCTCGTAGACGACGGCCAGGACTTTCTCGCCGATGGCCTCTCGGGATCGACACGCGACGCCTGCGAACCGTTGCTTGATGCATCCGAGCTCGAGGGGAACATAGCGCTGCTGCAGCGTGGCGGATGCACGTTCGATGTCAAGCTCGAGCGGGTCGCCGATGCCGGTGCCGTCGCAGCCGTTGTGTACAGCGACACGGGCGAGCCGATCGTCATGAGAGGCACCCTGGGCAGCGTGGACATACCCGCTGTCATGATATCCACAGCTGATGGCCAGACACTCATCGATGAGCTGCTCGCGGAAACCATCATCCGCGTCGAGCTCGCAAAGGGCGTGTTTCTCACACGCTCGGACTCGGGCAAGGTCCTGGGCGACTTTTCTTCACGAGGACCGTCGTTACCGGAGCCAGACTTTCTCAAGCCCGACGTGACGGCACCGGGCGTGGAAATCTTTGCTGGCCATTCGCCGCAAGTTGCCAACGGCCTCCAAGGCGAGTTCTACCAATACCTGAGCGGGACGTCGATGTCTGCCCCCGAGACAGCCGGCGTGGCTGCCCTGCTCAAGGAAGCGAATCCGGATTGGACGCCGGCGCAGCTGAAGTCAGCATTAACGACAACGGCCCAACGCGGCGTGCTCAGAGAAGATGGGGTCACGCCTGCCGGGCCCTTCGACACGGGCGCCGGACACATCGACCCGAATCGCGCTATCGATCCCGGTCTCGTCTTCGATTCGACCTTTCTCGAGCACGCCGCGTATCTGTGTGGGTACGACCCCTCGCCGTATAGCGCAGCGGACTGCGCGATCCTTGCCGCGGCGGGCTACTCCGTCCATGCGCGCGACGTGAACGTAGCGTCGATCGGCATCGGCCAGCTCGTCAGCGGCGATGTGGTCACGCGGCGAGTGACGAATGTCGGCCCGCCGGCCACCTACACAGCAGCAGTG
>JAOTTJ010000068.1 GCA_029864465.1 Gammaproteobacteria bacterium
GCTCGTGATCATGACCCGCTCCGTCGCCAGATCCATGACCGGGTGATTCGCACCGTGATGGCCGAACTTCATCTTCAATGTCTTCGCACCGCTTGCCAGACCAAGGAGTTGGTGCCCTAGGCAAATACCGAAAGTCGGCACGCCGAGTCCTACGAGTGTTTGAATCGTATCGATGGCATAGTCGCATGGCTCAGGATCACCCGGGCCGTTCGACAGGAACAGACCGTCCGGCATGAGGCTCATGACGTCCTCAGCACGCGCCGTCGCAGGCAGCACGGTCAGCCGGCAGTCCCGATCGCTGAGCATGCGCAAGATATTGCGTTTGATGCCGAAATCCAGCACAGCTACGTGAAAGCTTGCGACGCGCTTGGTGAATATTTCCTTACGCTCGGGCCAGATGCTCCCTTGGTTCCATTGATAGCGCTTCTTCGTCGTCACGAGCCGTGCGAGGTCCATGCCTTTTAGGCCCGGAAATTTGCGCGCAGCGGCGACGGCTTCATCGGGCGCGACATTCTCTCCGGCGATGATGCAACCCGCCTGAGCGCCCTTGTCACGAATAATGCGTGTGAGCTTACGCGTATCGATTTCAGCGATTGCGACGGTGTTGCCCCGCTCGAGAAAATCACGCAGCGGCAGTTCCGCGCGATAGTTGCTGACGCTGATCGACAGATCACGGATGATCAAGCCGGCTGCAAAGATCTCCGCCGACTCCATGTCGTCGGATGTCGTGCCAACGTTACCGATATGCGGATAGGTCAGGGTCACGAGCTGGCGGAAATACGACGGATCCGTGAGGATCTCCTGGTATCCCGTCATCGCAGTGTTGAAAACGACTTCGCCGAGAACACGGCCGGGGGCGCCAACAGACAGGCCATGGAAGACACTACCGTCTTCTAGGGCAAGAATCGCGGCCTCTGTCACGCTGAGCTCCTAGGTACCCTACATAAATTCAGCGGGACGGCCGCAACGTTCGCAGCCCGTCCCGCAAGACATCATCAGCTGAGGAGTCTCAGGCGGCGATTCTAGCTGGTGTCAGCGCGCACGCAAAGGTGAATCGCAGCGGGCCTCGTCAGTTGTGACCCAATCCGAGCACGTCGGCCATCGAATATAGGCCGGGCGGCTGGGCTGCGAGCCAACGCGCCGCCCGGACGGCACCGCGTGCGAAACTCTTGCGATCGATGGCGTGATGGGAGAGCTCGATCCGCTCCTCGGGTGCCGCGAACATAACCGTATGGTCGCCGACGATGCTGCCGGCCCGAATGACCGAGAACCCGATCGTGCCGGGGACACGTGGCCCCGTGTGGCCGTGCCGGCCGTGAATGGCGAGATCGTCGAGGGCGCGGCCTGTCGCGGCTGCGACGCGCTCGCCGAGATCGAGCGCAGTCCCGGAGGGTGCGTCCACTTTCTGGCGGTGATGGGCTTCGATGATCTCAACGTCGTAATCGCTACCCAGCGCGACCGCTGCACGGCTTACGAGATCCATGAATACATTCACGCCGACGCTCATATTGCGCGCATAGACGATTGGGATCGTCTGCGCGGCCGTCTCGAGCGTCCGCAGTTGCTGCTCAGCCAGTCCCGTCGTGCCCACGACGAGCGCCGTGCCGTGATCAACGCAGGCGCGCGCATTCGCCTCTGCTGCTGCGGGCAACGTGAAATCAATAGCGACCTGGGCAGCGTGCAGCCCGTGAGCGCGGTCGTCGGTCAACGGAACACCGAGCGTGCCGACACCCGCTAGCTCACCCGCGTCATCGCCGAGCGCAGGATCGCTCGGCTCGGTCACGGCACCGACCAGCGTCAGATCGTCTGCCTCGACCAGGCACGCTAGGATCGCTTTGCCCATGCGCCCGGATGCGCCAAGGACGGCTACCTTCAACACGCTCACGCTCCCATTTTCTCGAAGAATGCCTTCACGCTGTCCAGCCAGGTGCGCGAGCGCGGGCTATGCCGATCGCCACCAGCCTGAACCGCCTCATCGAACTGCTCGAGCAGCGACTTCTGCTCGTCGGTGAGCTTCACAGGCGTCTCGACCTGAACGCGGCAATACAAGTCGCCGACTCCGGTCGCGCGCACCGAGCGAACACCCTTACCTCGTACCCGGAACACCCGCCCAGATTGCGTCTCGGGTGGGATCTTCAGCATGACCTGGCCGTCCAGGGTCGGTACCTCTACCGAGCTGCCCAGCGCCGCAGCGGCGAATCCGATCGGCACCTCGCATCGCAAGTTCTGCCCATCGCGCTCGAAGATCGGATGGGCCTTGGCGATGATATCAACATAGAGATCGCCCGGCGGCCCGCCATTACGACCGGCCTCACCTTCCCCCGCGAGCCGGATCCGATCCCCTGAATCCACGCCGGCCGGCACCTTGACGGCGAGTGTCTTCACCTTGCGTACGCGACCGCGGCCCGCACATTCACTACAGGGATCCTGGACCGTCGTGCCGACGCCCTTGCACGCCGGGCAGGTCTGCTGAATCGAGAAGAACCCCTGCTGAACGCGAACTTGGCCTGCACCACCGCAGGTCGAGCACGGCGTCGGTGTCGTGCCGGGCTCCGCGCCAACGCCGTCGCAGCGTCCGCATTCGACTTGCGTCGGAACGTCGATGTTGATCGACTCGCCGGTCACTGCCTGCTCGAGCGTCAGCTCGAGCTCGTAGCGCAGGTCCGCGCCGCGAAACACTTGGCTACGCGTGCGCCGACCGCCACCGAAGATGTCGCCGAACACGTCGCCGAACATGTCGCTGAACGCGTCGGCACCGCCGAAACCACCCCCGGACTGGCCCGCATCCACGCCGGCGTGGCCAAACTGATCGTAGGCCCGGCGCTTCTGTTCGTCCGAGAGGACCTCGTAGGCCTCCTTGGCCTCCTTGAATTTTGCCTCGGCGTCGGCGTCATCCGGGTTGCGGTCGGGATGGTGCTTCATGGCCAGGCGCCGGTAGGCTTTCTTGATGTCAGCCTGAGGTGCCTCCTTGCCGCAGCCCAGCACCTCGTAGTAATCCCGCTTGGCCATAGTGTTCCTTGAAAATACGCCCGAGGGGCGCCCGCGACGGCGCCCCTCGGGCCGTTATCTGCTCACGCGTCTACCGCGCTGACGTCAAGCGCTCTTTTGCTCGTCGTCGCCGTCAACCTCCTCGAACTCGGCATCGACAACGCTCTCGTCACCGTCCGCCTGCCCGGCCGCCTCGCCGGAGTCCTCGCTCGACTCCCCGGCTTGCTGCTCGTAAAGGCGCTGAGCCAGCGAACCGGAGACTTCGCTCAAGGCCTTGATCTTGGCCTCGATTGCCTCCTTGCTATCACCCTTGACGGCTTCCTTGAGCGCCGCGACGGCGCTTTCGATATTACCGCGCTCCTGCGCCTCGACCTTGTCGCCGAGCTCCGCGAGGGATTTCTCGGTCGCATGCAAGAGCGCATCGCCTTGATTGCGAGTATCGACGAGCTCGCGAAATTTCTGGTCCTCGGCCGCATGCGCCTCGGCATCCGTGACCATGCGATCGATCTCCTCGTCGCTCAAGCCGGATGAGGCCTTGATGACGATCTTCTGTTCCTTACCCGTGGCCTTGTCCTTGGCGGAGACATTCAGAATCCCGTTGGCATCGATGTCGAAAGACACCTCGACCTGAGGCATGCCGCGTGGCGCTGGCGGAATATCCGATAAGTCGAAACGGCCGAGGGACTTATTGTCTCCGGCGCGCTCGCGCTCGCCTTGCAGCACGTGAATAGTCACGGCAGTTTGATTATCGTCCGCTGTCGAGAACACCTGCTGCGCCTTGGTCGGGATCGTCGTATTTTTTTCGATCAACCGGGTCATGACACCACCGAGCGTCTCGATACCGAGCGACAGCGGTGTCACATCGAGCAAGAGCACGTCCTTGACCTCGCCCGAGAGCACGCCGGCTTGAATCGCCGCACCAACGGCAACGGCCTCGTCGGGATTCACGTCACGCCGTGGTTCTTGCCCAAAGAATGCCTGCACGGCTTCCTGGACCTTTGGCATACGCGTCTGACCACCAACGAGAATGACATCGGCAACGTCATCTACCTTCAGACCCGCGTCCTTCAGAGCCGTCTTGCACGGTGTGATCGTGCGGGCGACGAGGTCCTCGACGAGCGACTCCATCTTGGCGCGAGACAAGTTGATGTTCAGATGTTTCGGACCGCTCGCGTCGGCCGTGACGTACGGCAGATTGACCTCGGTCTGCTGCCGTGAGGAAAGCTCGATTTTGGCCTTCTCCGCAGCTTCCTTGAGTCGCTGCATCGCGAGCGGATCTTTGCGTATGTCGATACCGCTCTCTTTTTCGAACTCCCCGGAAAGATAGTCGATGATTCGCTTGTCGAAATCCTCGCCACCGAGGAACGTGTCGCCGTTGGTCGCGAGCACCTCGAACTGATGCTCGCCGTCAACCTCAGCGATCTCGATGATCGAGATATCGAAAGTACCGCCACCGAGGTCGTAGACCGCAATTCTGCGATCACCGCGTTTCTTGTCTAGACCGTAGGCCAACGCCGCTGCCGTGGGCTCGTTGATGATGCGCTTCACCTCGAGACCGGCAATTCGCCCAGCGTCTTTCGTCGCCTGGCGCTGCGAATCGTTGAAATAGGCTGGAACGGTAATGACGGCTTCCGTGACGGGCTCACCGAGATAATCTTCGGCAGTCTGCTTCATCTTCGCCAGGACGCGCGCGGCGACCTCCGGCGGCGCTATCCGCTTACCGTTGACGTCTACCCACGCATCGCCGTTGTCGGCCTCGACGATCTTGTAGGGCACCATATCGATGTCCTTCTGCACGACCGCATCGTCAAAGCGCCGCCCGATCAAACGCTTGATCGCAAACAGCGTGTTCGTGGGATTGGTAACAGCCTGGCGCTTTGCCGTCTGACCGACGAGCACCTCGTCGTCCTTCGAAAAGGCCACGATCGACGGCGTCGTGCGATCGCCCTCGCTGTTCTCGATAACCTTGGCCTTGTCGCCGTCCATAACGGCCACGCAGGAGTTGGTCGTGCCCAAGTCAATTCCGATTACTCGTCCCATTGCTCAAATTCTCCAGCGTTCAAAATCTAATCCTGGGCTTCTAAATGGGGCTCCGTAAGCCCATTTCAAGCCATCGAGCGCCTGTTATATCGGCGCAGCCTGTCGCTCACTCTGTTTCCTTCGGATCCGACGCGCTCGATACGACGACGCGTGCCGGGCGCAACAGCCGGTCGTGGATCGCATAGCCCTTCTGGATCACCATCAATACCGTATTCGGCTCGGCGGTCGCAGACGGTTGCATCGTCATCGCTTCATGATGCGCCGGGTCGAACGGCTCACCCTCCGGATCCAGCTCAACGATGCCGACTTGCTCCAGTGCGGAATCGAGCAGCCGCAGGGTCGCCTTCTTGCCCTCGCGCAGTGCCTCAGCGTCGGCGTTCTCGCCTGCAGCCAGGCCGGCTTCGAGGCTGTCGCGAACGGGTAACAGGGCTGCGGCCAGGCGCTCGAGACCGTATCTTCGCGCGTTCTCGATGTCGCGCCCGGCGCGTTTGCGAACATTGTCGAGCTCGGCCGCCAGACGCAGCAGCTTATCCTGCGCCTCACTGACTTCGTGGCGCAGCGCGTCGAGTTCGCGTTGCTCTTCTGAGACGGCCGGCTCGCTCTGTGCGGCGGCGACTGCGACTTCGAGCTCTTCGTCGGCGCCACCTTGCTCCGGCGCATCCTGATTCATCTGGCCTTTTCCTCCCTCTAGCCCGGACACCCCGGACACGCCCTCAGGCCCCGCCTGCACATCATGACGCAGGCGAATAACATGATCCTGTTCTAACTAGATATAGGGGCTAGTTTTTCGACTTCAAGGCACTCGCAAGCTGCTTGGCCGTCAGATCCACGATTGGGATGACGCGCTCGTAGGCCATGCGAGTTGGCCCGATCACACCCAAAACACCCATTGTGTCGTCATCGGTGAGGTACGGCGCAGCAACGACGCTGCATTCATCTAGCAGCTGATAGCCCGACTCCTGGCCGATGAATATCTGCACACCTGGCGCGTGCAGGCTCTGATCCAGCAGGTGCAGGATGTCGCGCTGCTCGCTGAACGCTGTGAACAGGCGCTTGAGCTTGTCCATGTCCGCCAGGCCTTCCAGACCCATCAGATTGGTCTCACCGGCCATGACGAAAGCTCCCTCGGGTTCCTGCTCCGGAAAGGCCTGCTGGGCCATCTCGATGGCATCAACCATGAGATCGTTCATGCTTGCGCGCGTTTGACGCAGCTCCGCGAGCACCGATTCGCGCACTTTATCGAGCTCGCGTCCGCCGAACTGCTCGGTCAGATAATTACCGGCCCGCTGCAGCTCATCGGCCGTGAAATCGCGATGAACGTGCAAGATCCGGTTCTGCACGTCCCGATCGTTGAGCACGAGTATCGCCAGAACCCGCCGGTCGGATAACGGCAGGAACTCGATTTGCCGCAGAGCCGTGTGAACTCGCCGCGGCAGCGTTACGAGACCTGCAAGCTGTGTCATTGAAGACAAGAGGTTCGAGGCTGTTTGCACGAGGGCCTGCGGCTCGGCAGATCGCAGTACTTCCTGCACGAGCTTGAGCTCGTCACCCTGCGGCGGCCGGAGCTTGACGAGCGTATCGACGAAGAAGCGATAACCCTTGATCGTCGGCACGCGACCCGCTGACGTATGCGGCGCTTTGACAAAGCCCAGCTCCTCGAGATCGGACAGAACGTTGCGGATCGTCGCAGGGCTCAGATCCAGGCCAGAGTCCCGTGCAAGCGTCCTCGACCCAACGGGCTGCCCCTCCTTGATGTAACGTTGCACTAGCACCTTCAGCAGGTGCTGGGCGCGTTCATTCGGTAACTCCGGCAAATTTGTTCCTGAAGTTGCCAATGTCGATCACACCGGGATAAAGCTGAGCATCACGACACGCTAGCAATCGCCTCGCGCAACTGTCAAGAAAGCTCGAAGGCGCCACGCAGCGCTGCAATACCGACCGCTTCACGGGCATTTTAAGTACAATCCGCGGGGTCGCAGCGACGAGCTCTTTATGAAAGCCAAGTTCAAGACAGTCGGTCTTTGGGGAAACCTCTCGAGCGGCATCGTTGCGGGGCCCGCAGCCGAAATCGCAGCACACCTGGGCGAATGCAACGTCACTGCGCTGTGCCTCGCGCAGGAGAACGTCGCAGCCGGTCTCGCGGACGTTCCGGCCCTACCCGGTGCGGAGCTTGCAGCTACCGTAGACCTGATCGTAGCGATCGGCGGAGACGGAACCCTCCTGCGTGCGGCTCGCAGCGTGGCGACGGACGAGGTGCCACTGGTGGGCGTTAATCTCGGGCGACTCGGATTTCTCACAGACGTCTCACCGGAGCAGATGCTACAGATCATCGATTCCGTACTCGCGGGCGATTACATCGAAGAGAAACGGATCATGCTCGAAGCGCGTCTTGACGGTCCCGGCCAGACGAACGATCCGATGCTCGCCCTCAATGACGTTGCCGCCAAAGTCGGGCGAAGTGGCCACATGCAAGACTTCGCAACGTGGGTCGATGGCGACTACGTTAATACCCATGGCGGAGATGGCCTCATCGTCGCAACGGCAACGGGTTCCACCGCCTATGCGCTCTCCTGCGGCGGGCCCATCATCCAACCTGCCGTGGACGCGCTCGTGATGGTGCCGATTTGCCCGCATACGCTGAGCGACCGGCCGCTCGTCATTCCCACACGTTCCAAGATCGAGATCCGTATCGAGCCGCGATTCGACGATCGCGCCCAAGTGAGCTGCGACGGCGAGCTGCTCGGGGAGATCGGCGCCGACGACACGCTCACGATCAGCGTTGCCGACCGAACCGTACGCCTGCTGCATCCGCAGGGCTACGATTACTTCGAGCTGCTGCGTTCGAAGCTGAGTTGGGGACAAACCGAACGCGTCCCGCGCGGACCGAGCGGCTCTTGAACACAACATGCTGAGCCTGATCCGGATCAGGAACTACGCTGTCATCGACGAGGTTGAGCTCGAGTTCAATCAGGGCTTGAGTGTCATGACCGGCGAGACTGGCGCGGGAAAGTCGATTCTCGTCGACGCGCTTGGTCTGGCGCTTGGCGACCGCGCCGACGCAAGCGCAGTCCGTCAGGGCACGGATCGCGCCGAGATCAGCGTGCTGTTCGACTGCGACACCGATCACCCGGCTTCTGCCTGGCTGCGTGAACAAGGGCTCGATCAGGACGACTGTTGCCTCATCCGTCGCCTGATCAGTACAGAAGGACGATCGCGCGCATTCGTCAATAGCCACCCGGTCACGCTGCAGGACCTCAAAACGCTCGGGGATTTTCTCGTCAACATCCATGGTCAACACGCGCATCAATCATTGCGCAGCAGCACGGCCCAACGCGAGATACTCGATTTTCACGGGAACCACTCCGAGCTTTCCAAGAGCGTCGCGGAGAAATTTGGCGCGTGGCAGATACTCGAACGTGATCTCGAACGACGCCGGCGAGGCGGCGAAGACCGTGAAGCTCAACTCGAACTGTTGCGTTTCCAGGTCCAAGAGCTGGAACGGCTAGGCCTGGCGGACGGTGAGCTTTCCGAACTAGAGAGCGAGCGCAATCGACTCGCGAACGCCGATCGACTGGCTGGCGGTCTGACTACGGCCTTGGGTCGGATTTACGAGGATGAGACCGGCTCAGCCTACGAGCTCACTGCGGGTGCAGGACGCGAGCTACAGGAACTCGCCGAGCTGGACCCAGAGCTCAAGCCCAGCGCGCAGATGCTCGCAGAGGCAGAGATTCAGCTGCGCGAGGCCGCCGCCGACATCGCTCGTTACCGAGATCGGCTCGAATTCGACCCGCAGCGACTCGAATGGCTGGAGACGCGCCTCGCTACAATCGCCGATCTCGCCCGAAAGCATAAGGTCGCAAGTTCGGCGCTCGTGGATCTCAAGGGCCAGCTCGAGTCGCGCATCGAAGAGATCGATGCGGGAGCCGAGTCGCTGGAACTGCTAACCGAGCGCGCTGAGCGCGCGTGCCGAGAGTACTTCGACGTTGCCGAGCTGCTCTCGCAAGCTCGCACGGCCGCTGCTGCGACACTCGCCGAGCAGGTCTCAGCGCAACTGCGCCAGCTCGGCCTCCCACACGGACGCTTCCGCGCCGCGCTGAGCCCGAAGCCGCCCGAGCGGGCCGACGCGAACGGCATCGACCATATCGAGCTTCAGGTGACTCTCAACCCTGGCCAGGATTTCGGGCCGATTTCCAAGGTTGCCTCAGGTGGAGAGCTCTCGCGCGTCAGTCTCGCGCTCGAGGTCATCGCTGCGGGCGCAACGAGCGTGCCAACGCTCGTGTTCGACGAGGTGGACTCGGGGATAGGCGGCGGTGTCGCAGAGATCGTCGGCAGAAGGCTTCGGGAGATCGCCTCAGACCGACAGGTGCTGTGCGTCACGCACCTGGCCCAGGTCGCAAGCCAGGGGCAGCATCATTTTCGGGTCAGCAAGCTCACCGACGGCGAGCATTCGAGAACCAACGTCCGGGCACTGGGTGCCGATGAGCGTATCGAAGAGCTCTCGCGCATGCTCGGCGGCATCGAAATCACCGATACGACACGCGCCCATGCCGAGGAAATGATCGGGCGCGCCGGCCAGTAACGTCGTTATGCGCCGTCCTTCGGGCGCACATACAGTACGAGGCTGTGCTCCTCGATGACGTAGCCGTGCTTATCGGCTATCTCTCTTTGAATTTCCTCGATCCGCTCGTCGACGAACTCGATGACGTCACCTGTCTTGAGACAAATCATATGATCGTGGTGAGTTCGATCAGTGAGCTCGAATACGGCAGTGCCGCCCTCGAAATTATGGCGCACAACGAGGCCCGCACTCTCGAACTGCGTCAATACGCGGTAAACGGTTGCCAGCCCGAACTCCTCGCCCGCGTCGAGCAGTGCCTTGTATACCGCCTCCGCGCTCAAATGCCGCTCGGCATTGGTCTCGAGCACCTCGAGAATCTTCAATCTCGGCGAGGTGACTTTGAGCCCGGCCTTGCGGAGTTCCTGTCCTGCCACGTGCTACTCGTTGCCTCTGTGCGGTATCATTCGAGCGATATTATCACCCAGAAGCCCTCACTCTCTCCACTGTGACTCAGGCGCTCATCAAATCATTCTGCAGGTTGCTCGCACTGGCCCTCATTGCGCTCGGCACGGGCGCATGTGTCTACCGGATCGACATTCAGCAAGGCAACCTCCTCGAGGAAGCCGCGATCGAGCAGGCGGCGGTCGGAATGACGAAGAACCAGATCATCTTCCTGCTCGGCACGCCCATGGTCACAGACACATTTCACGAGGATCGCTGGGACTACACTTACTATCTTCGCCGCGGACGCTCGAGAGAGGTCGAACGCCGCTGGATCATCGTCTACTTCGACGGCGATGTCGTCTCGCGCATCGAAAAAGACGTGCCGCTCGATCCAGCGTCGTAGCCTGTCGTCAGCCGACTTCAGTCGCTCTTCTTCTGGCCTACGACCCCGCCGTCGGCGACGGCCTCCCAACGCATTTCCCTCGGATCCCGAATCAAGGGCCGACCAATCTCGACACGATCACCTGGCTGCAGCACGTGCTGCTCCGGCACAGGCCTGCCGAAAATGCCCAAGACGAGGTTCTCCGCGTCGATCTCGGGATATTCCTCGAGCAAGCCGGATCGCTCGACTGCTGCCTTGGCCGTTAGACCGGAGCGCCACTCCACCGTAATGACCGACTGTTGCACTGCTGTGCCGTAGGCGACCGCGACCGTCGCATCGAGAACCGTCTCAGCCATAGACCTCACCTGCACGTGTGATAAAAGCATCGAGTTGCGATCGCGCTAGCTCCTCGAAAAAAGCTTCGAATACGAGTTTCAACGGTAATGATGACATCTCGAAATCCAACGCCAGGGCAACATCGCAGCCGTCTCCAGCAACGTCGGTGAATCGCCATTCGCCAGTGAGTTTCCGGAACGGGCCTTCAAGTAGCTTAATCTCAATCCGGTGCGGGCGATCGAGACGGTTACGAGTCGAGAACCGTTTGCGAATGACGCCGGCACCAACGTGTAACGTCGCCTCAAGACAATCGGCGCTCGCATGCTCCACGGTCGCGCTCTCGCACCACGGCAGGAAGGCCGGGTATGCCTCGACATCGTTGACGAGATCGAACATTTGCGTCGAGGAATACGGAACTCGCGCCTTGCGGCGGATCGACTTCACGACCCGCTTAAAAGAGACCGATGACGTTCAGGAAGACCAATACGACAGCAACCGGCGCTACCCAGCGTGCCAGGAAGCGCCATGCACGATAGCCCGTCCCCGCTCGTGGATCGATCTCGGCGGCCGTCGAGTTTTGCGACATGACCCAGCCGGCAAAGAAAACTATAGCGAGGCCGCCGAGCGGCAACATGATGTTGGCGGTCAGATAGTCGAGATTGTCGAAAAACGTTCCGCGCAGGAAGATAACGCCGCTGAGCAGGTTCGACGAGAACACGCTCAAGAAGCCGAGCAGCCAGATCAATCCACCCAACGACCACGCGGCGGCCGTGCGCCCCAGGTGCGTCGCCTCGATAAGCCAGGCAACACCCGGCTCCATCAGGCTGATCGCCGACGTCCATGCCGCGAACGTCAATAACACAAAGAATGCCGTTGCAACGAACGCTCCACCGGGCAATTGGCCGAACGCGAGCGGCAGCGATTGAAAGATCAAGCCGGGGCCGATTGCCGGGTCGAGGCCATTTGCGAACACGATCGGAAAAATAACGAGACCCGCCAGAAGCGCGATTCCGGTATCGGCTGCAACGATAGCCGCAGCGGTCTTGCCGATAGAGTGCTCGTCCGGGAGGTAAGCGCCATACGCCATGACGGCACCCATGCCCACGCTGAGCGTAAAGAACGCATGGCCCAGCGCGACAAGCGCGCCATCCCGGGTAAACTCCGAAAATCGCGGCGCGAACAGAAAGTCGACACCCGCTGCGAAGTCTGCCGCTATCATGCTGTAGCCGAGCAACACGAGCAGTAAGGCGATGAGCGCTGGCATCAATACTCGGACCGCCTTTTCCAGACCTCGTTCGACACCGTTCGCAACAACGACGATCGTCATGAGCATGAATAACGTGTGCCAGGACCCCGTGACGATCGCACTCTCAGCTAGCTCGGTGAAGATCTGACCGACACCGCCCGCATCGAGACCTGTGAACGCGCCGGATGCACCCTTTAGGACATACGCCGCAGCCCAGCCAGCGATCACGCTATAGAACGACAAGATCAGAATTCCGGCGACGATGCCGACCATGCCGATGAGGCGCCAGTGCGGATTATCAGCCTCCTCGTTGCCGAGCAGCTCCATCGTTGCGACGGGGTTTCGCCGCCCACGCCGGCCAATCAGTATTTCAGCCATCATGATCGGCAAGCCGATCAGAAAGACGCAAAAGAGATAAAAAAACACGAACGCCCCGCCGCCGTTCTCGCCGGCAATATATGGAAACTTCCAGACGTTGCCGAGACCGACCGCCGAGCCGGCAACAGCGAGGATGAAAGCGAAGCGTGAGGACCATTCGCCGTGCAGAGA
>JAOTTJ010000069.1 GCA_029864465.1 Gammaproteobacteria bacterium
ATCCAATGACGGGCAACGAGGAAGGCAACGGCACCTCCATCGTCGATGTGACCGATCCCGCTAACCCCGTTTATCTTCACCATCTTATCGGTTCGGATCTGCTCGGTGACCGCAGCGAGGCACAGATGGTGCGCGCTTGCGCCGGCAGTGACTTACCCAATGGCGAAGACGGCGACCACTACCTGCTGCGCGCCGTCGGCAGGCAGGGGCACGAGATCTGGAACGTGACGAATCCCGAAGATCCCGAGCTCGTCGCGCTGATCGAGCAGGGCAACAACCTCGTCGATACGCACAAGAACTGGTGGGAGTGCGACACGGGAATCGCCTACCTCGTCTCTGGCGTCGAGGGCTGGGCCACGCGGCGCATGACACAGGTCTACGATCTGTCCAATCCTGCCGAGCCGCGCTTCATCCGCAACTTCGGCCTGCCGGGTCAGCAGCCCGGCGATCCGCGCCAGGAAGAGATGGCCGGCTACGATCTGCACGGACCGATCGCCGTCGGTAACCGCATCTATTTTGGTTACGGGACGTTTCTGAATGGCGTCATTCAGATCGTCGATCGTGACCGGCTGTTGAACGGTAATCCAGCCGTGGCCGACCCATTCGAGCCAACCGACGAGAATCTCGAGTATCCGGTCATCACCACGATGTATACGGGGCCGCGGCTCGGCGCGCACACTGCTTTCCCCGTGCTCGGTATGGAGATCGACGAGTTCGCCGACAACACCGAGGGCGGCACACGCGACATGCTGCTCGTAATCGGTGAGTCGTTGCGCAACGAGTGCCGCGAAAATCGCCAAATGATGTACATGGTCGACATCACCGACGAGACCAAGCCTTGGCCGGTAGCGAATTTTCAGGTCCCCGAGGAGATGGGTAATTTCTGCGAGCGCGGCGGGCGTTTCGGCACGCACTCCTCGAACGAGAGCATGACGCCGATCTACTACGGCAAGATTGTTTTCCTCGCGTACTTCAATGCCGGCATCCGTGCCGTCGACATTCGCGATCCGTTCTCGCCGCAGGAAATCGGCTACTTCATTCCGCCGACGACCGAGCGCACGACCGAGCGCTGTGTCCAGAACGACGGCGTCGAGGAGTGCAAGACGGCCATTCAGACGAACAACCTCGATATCGACGATCGCGGCTACGTGTATGCGGCCGATCGCGCGAACACGGGCCTTCACATCGTCGAGCTCACGGGCTCGGCCCGCGACGTTGCCGACTGGAGCCATGCGGTGCAGTAGAGTCAGTTCGGGCTGGGTCATCGCGCTCCTGTGTGTCGGGAGCGCGATGATGCCGTCTTTGGCCGTGGCCCATACGGAAGGCGTCGAAGCGGCTGACCCGGCGACCCCGGCCGCGCTGCTCGGTCTAAGGAGCGCGGCGGGCGGCTATGACGCGTCCGAACCTGCTTTGACGGCCTGGCGCGAGATCTTCACCGGTGATCGGACGCCCCGGCCTATGATGGGCGAGCACGCCGGCGCATCCGAGCACGCCGGCCACATGATGCATCACGACTCGGCAACGATGCAGCAATGACGGTGCGCGCATCCCGCGCTATCTATCTCGTTCTTCATGCCCTGAGCGCGTTGACGCTCGCGGGGCTCCTCGGCGCGTGCGCCACTGGCTCCCGTTCGACAACCCTCGCCGGCACGCTCGTCGAGCCCGTCGTGCTGACGCCCGAGCAGCAGGCCATCGTGGACCGCAGGGAAGCCCGCGAAGAAACGCTGTTGCAACAGGTGCTGACGCCCGACACGGCCGCCGAGCTTGCCTTGCTCCACAACCCCGTTGTCGCGGGCGCGCTCGAGACGCTCGACATGCTCTACGTGGACCGTTTGCTCGTTGCGCATACGGTCAATCCGGACTTCAATGGGGGCCGGCCGCCCAGCACGATGGACACGAGGATCGAGCGACCGATCTCGGTCAACGTCATGTCGTGGCTCTATGGGCCGGCGCTCGACACGAGCTTCACGCCGGAGGAACGTCTGGCCCGCGTGCAGGCTGCGGACGAGGTCGGCGCACTGCTGTTTGCAGCACGTCGTGCCTGGGTCAGCGCCGTCAGCGCGCGGCAGACGCTGCGTTACTTTGAAGATGTCGTCCTTGCCCTCGAGGGCGGCCGGGACATCGTCGAGAGCATGCGCAGTGTCGGGAATGCGTCTGAGCTCGAAGCGCTGCGCGCCCAGACGCTGCACGCCGATGCGATCGCGCACCTGACGACCGTGCAGGTTGCAGCCGCCGTGGAGCGCGAGCGGCTCATCCAGGTGCTCGGGCTCTGGGGACCCGATGCCGAGCGCGTGCAGGTGCCGGAGCGTTTTCCGGACCTGCCGCGCACGCCCGTGACGCCCGATGGCATCGAGGGCCGCGCCGTGGCGCAGCGCTTCGACGTCGAGGCCGGGCGTTCCTCGGGCTCGCCCGGGGAGGCCGCCGTCAACGCGCGTGCCGACGTGCGCACGGCCTGGCTCGCCTATCGCGGTGCCTATGATCTCGCCCGCCACGCGCGCGAGGCGCTCGTGCCGCTCGCCGAGCGCACCTCGGCCGAGCAGCTGAAGATGTACAACGGCATGCTCATCGGCGTGCTCGATCTCGTCGCCGACGCAGCTCAGCGCATCAATGCCGTCAACGCCGCGCTCGATGCCGAGCGCGACTTCTGGCTTGCCGAGATCGAGCTGCAGCGCGCGATGGCGGGCGTCGGCATCTCGGCCGTCGCGCCGCAGCCCGGCGCGCCGACCGGTTTTCAGCCCGGGGCTTCTTACCATGTTCACTGATAAAGGTTTCCAATGGTCTCGCGACGCGGGTTCTTAACGGGCGCTGGCATGCTCGCCGGCGCGGCTGCGGTCTCGCGCAGCGCACTGGCGCAGGTGCCGGAGGCGCCGGTCTCGGAGAACCCCGGCACGCAGCCGCCGCCAGCGCCGCCGTCGGGACGGCCCTACCGGCCTGTCGTGACGCTGAACGGCTGGTCAGCGCCGTGGCGCATGCGCGACGGCGTCAAAGAATTTCATCTCGTGGCCGAGCCCGTCGAGCGCGAGATCGCGCCGGGCATGACCGCACATCTGTGGGGCTATAACGGCCAGTCGCCCGGTCCGACGATCGAATGCGTCGAGGGCGACCGCGTGCGCATCTTTGTGACAAACAGGCTGCCCGAGTACACGACGGTTCACTGGCACGGCATTCGCCTGCCGCACGGCATGGACGGCGTCGTCGGCGTGACGCAGCCGCCGATCCAGCCCGGCGAGACCTGGGTCTACGAGTTCGACATGCAGCACGCGGGGACATTCATGTATCACCCGCACGCCGACGACATGCTGCAAATGGCGATGGGCATGATGGGCTGCATCGTCGTGCATCCGCGCGACGTCGAGCAGCTCGCCGTCGATCGCGACTACATGTTCATCATGAACGCTTACCACATCGAGCCCGGCAGCTACACGCCGCGCGTCAACACGATGCTCGATTTCAATATCTGGACGTGGAACAGCCGCGCGTTTCCAGGGATTACGCCGCTCGTCGCGCGCCTGGGCGATCGGGTCAGGATTCGTATCGGCAACCTGACGATGACGAACCACCCCATCCACTTGCACGGCCACAACTTCGAGGTGAGCGGCACCGACGGCGGCTGGGTGCCCGAGTCGGCGCGCTGGCCCGAGGTCACGGTCGACATCGGCGTCGGTCAGATGCGCGCGATCGAGCTCATCGCCGACGCTCCGGGCGACTGGGCGTTTCACTGCCACAAGACGCACCATACGATGAACGCCATGGGCCACGAGGTCCAGACCTCGATCGGCGTCGACTTTCGCGAGGCTGCGGAGAAGCTGCGGCGTCTAGTGCCTCAATACATGGTCATGGGCGAACGCGGCATGGCGCAGATGGCATCGATGCACATGCCGCTGCCGGAGAACACCCTGCCGATGATGACAGGCACGGGCCCTTACGGGCCGATCGGCATGGGCGGCATGTTCACGCTGTTCAAGGTGCGCGACGATCAAGCGCCCGATGACTACGACGACCCCGGCTGGTACGATCCGCCGCCCGGGACGATGGCTTACCGCAGCGAAGACTAGCGCGAGCCCCCCTTCTTAGCTCAGCTCCAGCGGCGCATGCTCATCGCCGTGCGTATGCGTGCCTCGGTCATCGCGATCGCGGCTGCCCGCGGCGATAGACCTTCCCGCGAGGAGCGCTCGAAGACCTCTGCCGTGTTCGTGCGGATCTTCTCGTCGATGATCGCAAACGCCTCAGTCTGTGAGCCGCCGCGATACTCGACGGCTGCGCAGATCACGCCGCCGGCGTTGGAGATGAAATCCGGGATCGAGACGACACCTCGCTCGTAGAGACGTGCCTCCGCTTCCTCGGTCACGCCGATGTTGGCGCCTTGAACAACGAGCTTCGTTCGGAGCTCATCGACGTTGTCCGCGTTGATGACGTCTGGCCGAGCCGCGGGAATCCAGATATCGCACTCGATGCCGACGATGGCGTCGCGGTCGGCCACGCTGCCGATGCCCGCGTCGACCAGATGCCCGCCTTCGTTTTTGACTGCGAGGAGCTGGGCGACATCGAGGCCGGCGGGGTCATGCACGGTACCACTGGAGTCCGCGGCCGCAACGAGCACGGCGCCGCGCGCCGCCAAGAAACGCGCCGCGTGTTTGCCCACTGCGCCGAAGCCCTGCACGGCGATGGTTGCGCCGTCGAGCTCGAGCTTCGCGTAGTCCTTGGCAACATCGGCAGCGGCCGCGAGGCCGAAGCCCGTGGCGCCGATCTCGTCGAGCGGAATGCCGCCGAGCTCGGGTGGCAGCCCCACGGCGCGGCCGATCTCGTCGGTGACCCAGGCCATCGCGGTCTCGTCGGTGCCCATGTCGGGGCCCACGATGTAGTCCACTATCGGACCCACGGCGCAGGCGAAGGCTCGCACGAGCTCTTCCTTGCGCTCGGGGTTGGTTGCCGGGTCGCCAAACAGGACCGCTTTGCCGCCGCCGTGGGGCAAGCCGGCGGCAGCATTCTTGAACGTCATCGCACGCGCGAGCCGCACGCATTCCTCGAGCGAGACGTCCGGCGCCATGCGCACGCCGCCTATAGCGGGCCCAGCCGCGGCGTTGTCGACGACGACGATCGCGTTGAGCCCAATGCCAGGTCTGTGTATGTGAACGATACGCGCGGGGCCTAGATCGTCGCAGAATCGAAACACTGACTCGGTCATGATCTATTCCTTCGTGCGCTAGCCAGCTAGCGCCAAATCTTCAATGACGGTATTCAGAAAGCGTGTCGCCTCTATGCCCGTAACGACGCGGTGATCGAAGCTCAGCGATAAGGGCAGTATGCGTCGTACGACCGGCTGATCGTCCTGGACGACGACGCGCGGCTCGGCGCGCCCGGCGCCGAGAATCGCGACCTGCGGCGGTAGGACGACGAGCTCCGCAAACCGGCCGCCGAACATGCCGAAGTTGCTGAGCGAGATCGTCGCCCCCGTCAGCTCGGCACGCTCGACCGAGCGATTCTCTATCCCCTGCTTGATCCGCTCGAGCTCGGCCCGCAGATCCTCTGTGTTCCGGTTCCCGGCATCGCGCAGCACGGGTGCAAACAGACCGTCACCCGTTTCCACGGCGATACCGAGATCGACCGTCTTGTGCAGAGTACGGGTCTCGGTGTTGGGATCGAACCACGCGTTGAGCGCCGGGGAGGCTTTGCAGGCGATGCTGATCGCGCGGGTGAGTCGCGCGGTCGGATCCTCGTGCTCGCTCCAGGCGTCGATGTCGGCCTCATCGTTCAGCGTCGCGGGGACGACGTTGCGTCCGGCGAGCGTCATGGACTGGAACATCGCGCGGCGCACGCCACGCAGCTTCTCGCCGGCGCCGCCGCGGGTGCCGGCCGCGGCCTCGACGTCGGCGCTGCTGATCGTGCCGCCCGGACCCGTACCCGTGACGGTTGCGAGATCGACGCCGAGTGACTCAGCTAGCTTGCGTACGGCGGGCGCGGCCTTGGCCCGCTCGGTCGTGCGAGGCGACTCGGCGATGTCGCCGACTATCGCGCCCGTGTCCTTTGCCTCGCCTGCGTCGAATTCGACGAGCGGCGCACCGACCTCGAGTATATCGCCGACATCGGCGTGCAGCGCCGCCACGCGACCGGCGCGCGGTGAGGGCACTTCGACGATAGCTTTGTCCGTCTCGACTGCAACGAGCGGCTGGTCGGCAACGACGTGATCGCCGACGCCGACGTGCCAGGTCACGATCTCGGCCTCGCGCAGGCCCTCGCCGAGGTCGGGTAGCTTGAAGACGTCACCCATCAGCTGTACTCCATGACACGCCGCGCTGCAGCGACGACGCGTCCCGCGGACGGCATGTACCGATCCTCGAGTCGCGGTAGCGGCATGATCGTGTCCCATCCCGCGACGCGTTCGATCGGCGCGAGCAGATTCACGAGGCCGGCACCCGCCAGGCGCGCGGCAATCTCCGCGCCAAAGCCGCCGGAGACGGGCGCTTCATGCACGATGACGCAGCGACCCGTCTTCTCGACGGATGCCGCGATCGTTTCGAAGTCGAGTAATTTCAGAGTCGCCACGTCGATCACTTCCGCTTCGACCCCATCGGTCGCGAGCGTCTCGGCGGCGTCCATGACCTCGCTGAGCGCGGCGCCCCAACCGATCAGCGTCACGTCACTGCCCTCGCGTGTCACGAAGCAATGGTCGAGCGCCAGCGCACGACCGTCATCGACGACGGTCTCACGAACCGCGCGGTAGATGCGCTTGGGCTCGAGGAACACGACAGGATCGGGATCGCGAATCGCAGCGAGCAGCAGGCCGTAGGCTTTAGCCGGCGAGGAAGGAATCACGACGCGAATACCCGGAATGTGCGTGAACATCGCCTCCATGCTCTCGGAATGATGCTCGGGCGCGTGCACGCCGCCGCCATACGGCGCGCGGATCACGAGCGGACAGCTGAGCCGACCGCGCGTGCGCGTGCGCATGCGCGAGGCGTGGTTCACAAGCTGGTCGATGACGGGGTAGATGAAGCCCATGAACTGGATCTCGGCGACGGGACGCAACCCCATCGCCGCGAGGCCGATCGGCAACCCGCCGATCAGCGCCTCGCTGAGCGGCGTGTCGCGCACGCGTGATTCGTCGAACCGGCCGATGAGGCTCTGCGTTGCCCGAAAAACGCCGCCGTCGATGCCGACGTCCTCGCCGAGAATGACGACGGTCGGATCGTCTTGTAGTGCGCGCGCGAGCGCGAGGTTGACGCCCTCGACGAGCGTGCACTCGACAGCTTGCGCTGCCGCTTGCGTGCTTTCGGACGAAGTCGTCATTCGGGCGTCTCCGCCAGCGCAGCGTCGCGTTGCGCAGCCAGAGCGCTCGGAAGCTCCGCGTACAGATGATCGAACATGGCCTCGGGTGGCTCAGGCGGCTCCGCCAGGTAGGCATCGGTCGCCTGCTCGACCTGTGCGGCGCAGGCTTCGATGAGCGCTTCTTCCTCGGCCTTTGACCACGAGTGAGCGGTGGTCAGATGACTTCTGAGTCGTGCGACAGGCTCTTGCTTCCAGTGCTTCGCAACCTCGTCATCGTCGCGATAACGGCTCGCATCATCGGCCGTCGTGTGGTCGGCGAGCCGGTAGGTCAGCGCCTCGATGAGTGTCGCGCTGCCGCCCGAGCGGGCTTTGTCGAGCGCTTCGCCGATGACCTGGCGCACGGCAATGACGTCGTTGCCGTCGACCTGGCGCCCCTCGAGCCCAGCGCCGATGGCCTTCTGTGCAAGCGTTGCGGCTGCGGTTTGCGCATTGCGCGGCACGGAGATCGCCCATTGGTTATTCGTTGCGACGAATACGATCGGCAGCTGCCACGCGCCCGCGACATTCATTGCCTCGTAAACGTCGCCTTTCGATGTTGCGCCGTCGCCGAATACGGCCACGGCCGCGCGCGGCTCGCCGCGTAGCTTGAACGCGAGCGCCGCGCCGGCCGCGTGCGGCGCATGACTGCCGACCGGAATGCAGACGGGAAAATCCTGTCTCGGCACGGCGAAGTTGCTGCCGCGCTCGTCGCCGCCCCAATACTGCAGCAGCTCTTTGGGCGTTACGCCGCGCAAGAGCTGTGCGCCGTGCTCACGAAAACTCGGTAGAAGCACGTCCTCCGGCCGCATCGCGTGCGCCAGCCCGACACTGACGCCCTCTTGGCCAAGGCTCGAGGCATAGGTACCCAGACGACCCGTGCGCTGCAGAGCGATTGCCTTCTGATCGAACGTGCGAGCCAACACCATCCAGCGATAGAGCTCGACGAGCGTCTCGCGATTCGAGGCGAATGCCGGCAGCTCGCCGAGTGCCGCGCCGTCGGCATCGAGGTAGCGTGTGAGCTCGATCTCGAACCGGGCGACGATCGTCATGCGCCGCCGCCTACACCGAGGCCGAGCTCCTCGGTCATGCGTTCGCGCATGACGAACTTCTGGACCTTTCCGGTCACGGTCATCGGAAACTCGTCGACGAACTTGATGTAGTAGGGAATTTTGAAATGTGCGAGCTTGCCTTTACAGAACTCTTGGATCTCCTCGGCAGTGGCGCTTTCTCCTGCGTGCAGCTTGATCCAGGCGGCCACTTGCTCACCGTATTTCTTATCCGGAACGCCGAAGATCTCGACCTCGTCGATCTTCGGGTTCGAGTACAGGAACTCCTCGATCTCGCGCGGATAGATGTTCTCGCCGCCGCGGATGACCATGTCCTTGATGCGTCCGACGATGCGTATGTAGCCGCGCTCGTCCATCGTTGCGATGTCGCCGCTTTTGATCCAGCCTGCCGCATCGATCTCTTTGGCCGTACGCTCCGGATCGTCCCAGTAGCCTTGCATGACGCAATAGCCGCGCGTGCAGAGCTCCCCGGGTGTGCCGTAAGGCACGATCTTGCCTTGCTCGTCGACTATCTTGACCTCCGTGTGCGGCAGCACGCGTCCGACCGTGCCGACGCGCATCTCGACGGGATCGTCGATGGCGGTCTGCGTCGACAGTGGACCCGTCTCGGTCATTCCGTAGCCTATCGTGATCTCCTCGAGGTGCATGTCGCTCATGACGCGATGCATGAGCTCGATCGGGCACGGTGCTCCGGCCATGATACCGGTCCGAAGCGAGCTCAGGTTGCGGTCGGCAAACGAGGGATCGTCGAGCTCGGCGATGAACATTGTCGGAACGCCGTGCAATGCCGTGCAGCGCTCGGTCTCGATCGCCTCGAGCACGGCGGCGGGATCGAAGCCCGCAGACGGGAACACCATCGCCGCACCATGCGTTGCACAGAGCAAGGTCCCGAGCACCATGCCGAAGCAGTGATACATGGGTACGGGGATACAGAGCTTGTCGGCTTCGGAGAACTTCATGACTTCCGCCGAGATTTGCGCGTTGTTGATGATGTTGTGGTGTGTCAGCGTCGCGGCCTTGGGCGTGCCCGTCGTGCCACTCGTAAATTGGATGTTGATGGGATTGTCGAAGTCGAGCCCAGCCGAGATCTCGCCCAGCGAGCGTAACGCATCGTCGTTTGCAGACGACACGATATCGGCATAGCGCAAAAACCCGCGAGCCTGCTCATCGCCGAGTGTTATCACGAGCTCGAGATCGGGTAGTCGCTGCGCGCTTAGCTTGCCGGGGTCGCAGTTGTCGATCTCCGGTGCGAGCTCTCTGAGCATCGTCACGTAGTCGCTCGATTTGAACTTGCTGGCCGTGATCAGTGCCCGGCAGCCGGTTTTATGCAGCGCGTACTCGAGCTCCGCCAGGCGATAGGCGGGATTGATATTGACGAGGATGAGTCCGGCGTAAGCCGTACCGAATTGTGTGACGACCCACTCGACGACGTTCGGTGCAACGATGCCAACCCGATCGCCCGGGGAAAGGCCCTGCGCGAGCAGGCCGGCGCCGAGTTTCATTGACTCGTCTCGCAGCTCGCCCCAGCTTAGGCGCCGCTGCTGGTGCGGCACGATCAGAGCGTCGGCCTCCGGCCAACGATGAGCTGTCCTGTCCAGCACGGCGCCCACGGTCAGCCCCGACAGCGGCTCCGCGCTCGGCGAGTGAACGTAGCTCTGGGACCTCGGTGTCATGGCACGATCGTTGCGGGGACGCTAGACCGCGGCCATACGGACATCTACCTACCGCCCGACGTTAGTGCCCGCCGTTGGAGTTGCCGAGGGCCGGCTGCAATGCCCCTTGCTTGCGCTGGCGCGCTCGTCGCGAGAGCATGTTGAGCGCCTCTACGCTGGCCGAGAACGTCATCGCCGCGTAGATATAACCTCGCGGCACGTGCGCGCCGAATCCTTCGGCGATGAGCGTGGTGCCGATCAATAACAGAAAAGCCAGGGCGAGCATGACGATCGTCGGGTTCTGATTGATGAAATTCGCGAGTGGCGTTGCCGCGAGCAGCATGAGCGATACGGCTACGATCACGGCGACGACCATAATCGGGATGTGCTCCGTCATGCCCACGGCCGTGATGATGCTGTCGAGCGAAAACACGAGATCGAGCAGCAGAATCTGTCCGATCGCTGCGGCGACCCCGATCGATGCCTTGCCCGAGTCGAACATGTCGGGACCCGGATCCGGGTCGACGCTGTGATGGATCTCCTTCGTGGCCTTCCAGACCAGGAACAAACCGCCTGCGATCAAAATTAGATCTCGCCACGAGAACGCATGACCGAAGAGCTCGATCAGCGGCGCCGTCATCCGAATGATAAAGGCAATCGTGCCGAGCAAGGCGAGGCGCAGCACGAGCGCGGCACCTATTCCGATCTGGCGCGCGGACACACGCCGATCTTCCGGTAGCTTGTTCGTGAGTATGGAAATGAAGATCAGGTTGTCTATGCCGAGCACGACCTCCATGACAATCAGCACGCCGAGAGCTGCCCAGGCATTGGGGTCCAAAAGGAGCGTCATGAGGTAATCGTTCATCTGCGGCTAAGAGGAATTTAAAGGTGTGCCGGCGGTTGACGAGACGGGCTCGCAAACCATTAACTTGCTCAGGTTACTCTATCGCCATCAGAGCCCGGAGAACAATAATGACGGACAATCCGAGCGGCAGCGCGAGGCAGAGCAGCAACATCGCTGCGCCGCACGTTCTTGGGAAGTGCTTACGAAGGCCATTGCTGCGCGTTGCATTCGCCGGGCGTTCTCCCACGAGCTCGTCGAGTCGTTATCGTCGACCGGCGGCTCGTCGATCCAGCTGCGAGCCTGTGCCCTAGAAGGATACGTGAAACCGTGCCCCGACGAGCCGTGCGGATTCGCGTGGGTCCGAGGCTGCAGAGACCAATCCGCTGTGTATCAGACGCTGTATCGAGACAGTGAAGTGAATCGTGGGCGTCAGATTGAATCGCCCGAAAAGCTCGAGCTGTGTCGAATCGTCTCTATTCAAATCGTCGATCGCCGGGGAAAGGTAAGTCCTTGCTATGCCTGCGCCGAGGGCGTGCTGACGCCACCTAAAGCGATAGGCGATCGAGGCGAATTGTGCGCCTTCTACGAGCTCTTCGTTGGCAAGGCCGATGCGGACGTTGAGCCCATGGTTGTGCCACGAGCGGCCGTACACTGCGTAAGCGCCGTAGTTTGTCGCGTCATCGCGGCTGCCGTCGAGCGAACCGTGCGGCCGGGTATTCACCCATGCACCGACTCGAATCAGGTGCCGTTCCGACGGCCACCCGAGCCCGATTGCCGCAAATGCGCCGTCGTTGTCATCGGTCAGCCGCAGCAGCTGGCTGTATGACAGATTCGGGTTGTCTGCGAGACCGTTGGCGCTTGCGAGCACCGCGTTCACTTGAGGGCGAACACCCTCGGCCGGGCGTTCGTAAACCATGCTGACCGTGTAATCGGGGAACGCTATGGTTGGGTTGTTCACGAACGACGCGCCAAGAAACTGAACATTCTCGTCGTTCGTTATTCTGGTTCTATCGAGATAGCCCGATGCGTCCAGGAGTCCGATCGTGAGAAAGGCGCCGTCGCCGAGCTCGGTCCGATAGTTGATCTCGGAAATCTGGATGCGGCCGGAGCGGTCGGGATCGAGCGCCGTGCCGGCATCGGCGTTCGCCTCGATCAGAATCGTAGAGGCCGCATCCGTGTCGAGAGACGAGTTGCCCTCCACGTAGACGAACCAGTTGCCGTTGCGACCTCGGTGTTGGAGATAGAGATCGGCCGATAGCGTCTGGTCGCCCTCGGGCTGGGAGTCTCGGGGGTGCAGGCTGATCGCCGTGACTCCGCCATTGAAGCCCCAGCCCATCTCCTGGGCGCCGCCAATGTCGGCAAAGACGCTCATCGCGATCGAGAGTAACGCCAGTTCTGCTGCCCTTGTCATTCTTGGGAGAAGCTCTGCAACCGAACGAGAATTGCGTTGTCGCGATAGCCCCTGAGGACCCTGTAGGCGGCCTCATCGCCGCCCGCCACGACGCAATTGACCTGCAGCCATGTGTGCATAACCTCGTGTGAAAGCAGTTTTGCCGTAACGTCGGTACGTTGCGCTGACACGCGCTGTTCCTTGGCCAGCTTGTTCGTGAGCATAGCCATGCAGATCACATTTTTCTACAAGCAGGGTACGCCCAGAG
>JAOTTJ010000380.1 GCA_029864465.1 Gammaproteobacteria bacterium
AGTGGGCACGGACTTGCTGGCGAGGGTCGGCGGCGCGGCAACGGGCCTTTACGGCTACTCCAGCGAGTTTACGAGGGTCTTGATGAGCCTGCCTTTCAGCCGTCGCGATGAGAGTGAGGCCGATATCGTTGGCCTCGACTACATGGCCAACGCCGGATTCGACCCGCGCGCGACGATGTATCTCTGGAAGAACATGGGTGACATGCGCCAGGGTGGCGAACCGGCAGAGTTCATGTCGACCCATCCGTCGGACGATCGGCGCCTCGACGACATTGTGCGCTCGATCACACCGGCACTGATCAAGTACAACGAAGCCATCGAGGCAGGCCGCCAACCCAACTGTCTCGGCCGCGGCTAACTTACTAGATCGCAGGCTCGGCGCCGGCTGTCTCCGGCACGGCGGGCTCTTGCGGATCGACGATCGCCGGCTCCGGCTCTTCCACGACCTCGACTTCGAGCTCGCCCGAGCCTCTTGCCGGTAAAGGCGGCATTAGACCGCTCGTCGCATAGGCCTCCAGCAGCTCGTCGTCGGTCATCGGTGTCACTTGGCTGACGCGGCAATCGTTACCCTGACGCGCAAACGGACCGGTCGCGACAATCGAGCGATCCCAACGACAGATACGCCCGTCAGGGTCGTTGAAAGCCAAGAACGACGCCATATTGACGTCACAGAAAAATCCATCGAGCTCGAGCTTGAACGGGCATTGATCGCGCCCGACCAGAACGACGACCGTACGGTTATCTAGTACCCGGAAGCTCCGGATGCTGCGCTCGTAAAAACACCTGACGTCCTGGTCGCAGGCGGGTGCACGCGCGAGGTTCGGGTCCGGGGCTGTTCCGGCACAGCCGGTAAGCACGACTGGAAGAACTAGGTGCATCGGCAGTTTTGATGCCATGGAGATCACTCTAGGCGATCACCGAAGTGCTGTCCACGCGGCCCATCGGTACGCGGCGCCTCATGCCCCGACATCGCGCAGACCCACGGCCAGGTCGGGAAAGTCACAGAAAACCGCATCGACCTGCAGCACGTCATAGGCCAGTACGAGCAGCTCCTCGAGGTCGGCGACGTCCTCGGGCAACTGCGCATAGTTGAAGGTATAAGGGTGTAACTCTAGCCCGGCATCTCGCACCGAATGCACGAGCGGGCTCGCAATCGGGCGCCCGTCTGAATCCCTCGTCAACACGAGTCGATAGTTCGGGCCGATCGCTTGCGCATAGTCGGCCACCGCGACGAGCGCCTCTCGCGTCAGATGCGCCGGATCGGTGCCGCGGCCTATGAGCTGCGTCAACCGTAAGTCAGTCCTCAGTTCCGTCTTCAGACGCCGCAGCTCATCTGCGTCGACACACTGCACGAAGATCGGATCCTCCGCCCTCCGGTAGCCGTAATCGGTCAATACCCCGAGCAGCGCGCGCGACAGATCGCAACCCTGCTCGGCGTGCCAGCGTGGCTCCTTTATCTCTGGATATATCCCCGCAACGTGACTACCCGCGCGATTCAGACCGTGGATGAATTCGATCTCCTCATCGAGCGTGCAGATTCGAAGTAACTCGCCGCTCGCGGCAGGCGCTGCCGCATCGACTAGCGCAGCAACGGCCGCGGCGTCACAGCTTACGACCAGCTCTCTGATCTCGTCCCAATCGAAGTCGATCGCATAATAGTGACCGTCATCTCGATTGCGCGCCGGAAACACAGCAGCGACATCAGTGACGCGCTCGAGATAGAGGTCATGACACACGATAACGCGACCGTCGCGCGTTGCGACGACATCCTGCTCCAGGTAGTCGGCACCTTGAGCGTGAGCAAGGGCTTTGGCTGCCAGCGTATGTTCGGGCAAGTAACCGCTTGCACCGCGGTGCGCTATCACGCTGGGGGAGATGCGATTGGGCATCATTGCGAGCGTAGGCAGCCTGCTAAGGTGGAACTTCCCAGACGCGGCGGCTGCGCGAGACGCGGGTTCAAGGCATCTCGAACTCGATCGTCTCCCAGCGATGCGTGTCCTCTTGGCGCGCCTGGCGGCGCAGCGCGTCCACGATGAGCCGCTCGTTCCATCCGACTTGCTCGCTCGCGCGTTCGGCAACCTCCTTCGGCATCTCCTGAACTCCGCCGAACGGCTCGAGTGCGACAATCGGCAGATTCATCGCCTGGGCTGCATCCATCTGGTACACAATCCATTCGCGCTGCTCCGTGTACATCGCAGACGGAACGACGACAACCTCGGCCATCTTGAGCTGCGTGCGCAGCTCATCCTTGAGCGCTTCCTTGCCGCCGCTCGCAGGAATCGACTCGATATTGCTGCAGTTAACGTAAAAAAAGTTCGGCGAGCTTTCAAGATACTCGAAGACCCTGCGATAATCAGGGTGCTCAGAGAACGTATGCATCACGAATACCCGGATCGGATCCTTTTCGGACATTGGCACACCTATCGCTACGCTATCGGTCCTTCGGCGACCCTACTGCGAGATTTACCCTTTTGCAATGAACTGGCTGTCAAAACTCTGCCCCACTTCAAAAATTTTAGGACGAGGTTCGCGTCCCGCTCCGTTCGCGCCGAGACCTAGGTAGAATCGATCGCATGCGACTGCTGCTCTACAACATCCGTTACGGTATCGGGCTCGGCCGGGCTATGCATCTACCGCTTCCCGGGGCGGGCTATTTGCTTGGGAACCGTGGAAATCTGCAACGCATCATCGATTTCATCAAAGCCCAGGACCCGGATATCGTCGGCCTCGTCGAGGTCGATTCAGGCTCAATTCGCAGCCGCCGCATCAACCAGGCCCAGACGATTGCCGAGGCGCTCGGGCACTATTCAGCCTATCAATGCAAGTACGGTACGGGGTCGTTCAATTCACGGCTGCCGATTATGCGAAAGCAAGGCAATGCGTTTCTGGCAGCACCACACGTGCATGGCGAGCGGTTTCACTATTTCGATAAAGGCGTCAAGCGCCTGATCATCGAGCTAGAGCTTGACGATTGCGCCGTGTTTCTCGTGCACCTGTCGTTGAAATACCGGCACCGGCAAGCGCAGCTGCACCACTTGCATGATCTCGTCGTTGCCTCGAACAAGCCCGTGATTGTCGCGGGCGACTTCAACACGTTCTG
>JAOTTJ010000070.1 GCA_029864465.1 Gammaproteobacteria bacterium
CGCGAAACTCCTCGATGCGCACGAGATAACGATCGTAGCAATCACCGTTCGTGCCGACGGGTATGTCGAAGTCGAGCCGATCGTAGACTTCATAGGGCTGCATCTTTCGTAGATCCCAGGCCACACCCGAGCCGCGCAGCATGGGGCCGGAAAAACCGAGCTGCATAGCGCGCTCCGGATCGACGACACCGATGTTGACGGTGCGCTGTTTCCAGATTCGGTTGTCGGTCAGCAACGTTTCGTAGTCGTCGACACAAGCCGGAAAGCGATCTGCGAAGTCGTCGATAAAATCGAGCAAAGAACCACTACGCGCGGTGTTGAGCCGTTTCAGATCTTTCTCGTTGCGATGTTGCGACGTCTGGAATTTCGGCATGCGCTCCGGCAGATCGCGAAATACGCCGCCGGGCCGGTAATACGTTGCATGCATGCGCGACCCCGATACCGCCTCGTAGCAGTCCATCAGGTCCTCGCGCTCTCTGAAGCAGTACAGAAACATCGTCATAGCACCGACGTCGAGCGCGTGCGTGCCGAGCCACATCAGGTGATTCAGAATTCGCGTAATCTCGTCGAACATCACGCGGATGTAGCGAGCACGCTCCGGCGGCACGACACCGAGGAGCTTCTCGATTGCGAGCACGTAACCGTGCTCGTTGCACATCATCGATACATAGTCGAGCCGATCCATATAACCGATCGATTGATTGAACGGCTTGCTTTCGGCGAGCTTCTCCGTGGCCCGGTGCAACAGACCGATGTGCGGATCGGCCCGCTGAATGACTTCGCCGTCCATCTCGAGCACGAGGCGTAGCACACCATGCGCAGCCGGATGCTGTGGACCGAAGTTGATCGTGAAATTCTGAATCTCAGGCATTGTCGCCGTCCTTGAGATCCTCGGTATAACGGTTGTCGTCGCGTATCGTCTTGGGAATCAGCGTGCGCGGTTCGATGCTGACCGGCTCGTAGACGACGCGGCCTTTGTCGGGGTCGTAGCGCATCTCGACGTTGCCGACGAGCGGAAAGTCTTTACGGAACGGATGACCGATGAAGCCGTAGTCCGTCAAGATACGGCGCAAATCAGGATGACCGACGAAGACGATGCCGAATAGGTCGAAAGCCTCTCGCTCGTACCAATCCGCCGAAGCCCATACGCCCAAGACCGACTCGAGCTGCGGTTGCTCGTCGTTGGCGCAGTAGGTTTTCAAGCGTACGCGCTGATTGCGCGTCACGGACAAAAGCTGGTAGACAACCGCGTAGCGCCCTAGGGGCTGCAAGCGCGTCTCGGCGAGCCGTTGGCGTGAAAAGCTATCGCCGCGGTGCGCGCCGCGGCTGAAACCCGCGCTCGTCGCTTGCCGCGTATCCCACTCGGCGTGCCCGTAATCGAGGTAGTCAACGCCACAAACGTCTTGCAGCATTTCGAACTGGAACGGCTCTTCATCGTGGAGGATTCGACAGACCTCGAGCAGATCGGCCGGCGCGACCACGTAGGCGAGATCGGCGGGGGTCAGCTCGTCGCGCGACACCTTCGCACCGAAGCGCGCTTCGATAGCTTCTGCAAGAATCAGTTTTTTCTTTGTGAGATTGATCTTCTCGTCCCTAGTCGATCCGGCCGGCACCCTCCCCCAAGAACGCCTTCCATCAGTCTCGCCCGTCGGCTCCTATGCGCGCGCGATCGTGTTCGTCCTGCGAATTTTTTGCTGGAGTTGAAGCACTCCATACAGTAAGGCCTCTGCCGTCGGCGGACAGCCCGGCACGTAGACGTCGACCGGAACGATGCGGTCGCAGCCGCGCACGACAGAGTAGGCATAGTGATAGTAACCACCACCGTTCGCGCACGATCCCATCGAGATCACCCATCGCGGCTCGGGCATCTGGTCGTAAACCTTGCGCAGCGCCGGCGCCATCTTATTAACCAGCGTGCCGGCAACGATCATGACGTCAGACTGCCGCGGGCTAGGCCGAAACACGATTCCAAATCGGTCCATGTCGTACCGCGATGCGGCTGCATGCATCATTTCGACGGCGCAGCAGGCCAAGCCGAACGTCATCGGCCAAAGCGAACCCGTGCGTGCCCAGTTGATGAGGCTGTCGAGTTTCGTGACGACAAAGCCCCGCTCAATCATCTCCGGGATATCGACTGGCGCTTCCTGGCTCAATCCCACTCCAGTGCCCCTTTTTGCCATTCGTAAATGAACCCGACGGTCAGGACGATGAGGAAGATGCCCATCGCCGCGAGCCCGAACAGGCCGGTCTGGTCGAGCGTCACCGCCCATGGAAACAGGAATGCGATCTCGAGGTCGAAGATGATGAACAAGATCGCGACGAGGTAGTAGCGCACATCGAAACGCATGCGCGTGTCCTCGAAAGCCTCAAAACCGCACTCGTATGGTGAGAGCTTCTGCGCGTCCTTCTGGCCGCCGCCCAGCGCAAAGCCCAGCCCCAACAGCACGAGCCCTAAGACGGTGGAAATCGTCAGGAAGATCAGTATCGGGGCGTAGTTCGCGAGCATGGGTGTCTCGGCAACATAAGGACGGCGCGGATTGTACCAGCCGTGGCCCGTCTTGTGTGCTCTGCGGGTACGCCTCCAGCGATTGGTGCGGATGGTCGGACTCGAACCGACACGGCTTGCGCCACTGCCCCCTCAAGACAGCGTGTCTACCAGTTCCACCACATCCGCATGTGCTCCTGAGCCTTACTGCTGGCCCTCGCCTTCATCCGGGGCTTCAGGCTCGACGCCAATGCCCGGAAGCTCAGGCAACTCGGGCAACTCGGGCAAGTCTGAGCCTCCGATAGCCGTAGGCGTCATGTCCGCACCGGGCTCCGGCATCTCCATACCCTGCTCGATGAGGCTCGTCGGCGCGGTCGGCTGGCCGGCCAGATAGGCCAGCGTCAGGCTCGTCGCAAAAAACACGGTTGCCAGCACGCCGGTCGTGCGCGTCAGAAAACTCGACGCGCCGCGGGCACCAAAGACAGTGCCCGAGGCCCCAGCTCCGAAGCCAGCGCCTGCGTCGGCCCCTTTGCCGCGCTGCAGCAGCACGAGACCGATGAGCATCAACCCAACGGCAACGTGCACGATCAATATGAAAGACTGAACCAACATAATTTCTTTCCGGGCCTAACTCGAGGCGGCTCGGCAAATGGCGAGAAACTCGTCCGCGCTCAGTGATGCGCCACCGACAAGGCCGCCGTCAATATCGTCCATCGCGAGCAATTCACCCGCATTGGCGCCCTTGACGCTGCCACCGTATAGCACTGATAAATCTGCCGCAATTGTACCATCTAGCGCCGCGATCATGCCCCGGATCAGCGCGTGCACCTCCTGAGCCTGCGCAGGCGTAGCCGTCAAACCCGTACCGATCGCCCAGACGGGTTCGTACGCGATCACGGCCTGCGCGAATGCCTCGATGCCGGCGGCATCCAGCACGGCTTGCACCTGCCCCGCAACGACGTCCTGCGTCTGACCGGCCTCACGCTGCTCGAGCGTCTCGCCGACGCAGAGGATCGGCGTGAGCCCTTGGGATTGAGCCGCCTGAAACTTCGCCGCAACCTGAGAATCCGTCTCACCGTAGATCGAGCGGCGCTCCGAGTGACCGACGATGACGTAACTGCAACCGACGTCGGTGAGCATGCCGCCGGCGATCTCACCGGTGTATGCCCCCGTGCCAGTCTGCTCGGAAAGGTCCTGAGCGCCGAGCGCAATTTCACTGCCGGCAATCCACTCCGCGACACTCGTAAGATAGACGTAAGGCGGACAGAGCAATACCCGCACGCCAGTCGCGCCCGCAACGCCGGCAGCGATGCTGGCAACGAGCTCGCGACTCTCGGCAAGCGCGCCGTGCATTTTCCAGTTTCCGGCGATCAACGGGGTTCTTTGGTCTGAGGCCATTGCTTCAGATCTCCTGGGAGTGACGGATGAAGGCGGGCCGTGAGCTTACGGATCACCCGCAGCGTTGGCAATGGCTGTGCGTGGGTGGGCCCCGATCAGCTCGTGAGGACGGCGCGCACAGACTCGGCCAGGCGGTCGGCCAGAGCATCGACGGAAACTCGGCTTTCACCTTCGACCATGACGCGGATGACAGGCTCGGTGCCCGAGGCACGCAGCACGACCCGACCGCGCTCGCCGAGCTCGTCCTCGGCCGCACGCACGGCTTCGCGAATTGCCGGTTGGTCATCGGGATCGAAGCGCTCCGTCACCCGCACGTTCACCATGCGCTGGGGCAACTGCGGCATACCCTCGACGAGCTCCTTCAGCGTGCGCCCTCCCTGCTTCATGATCGAGAGAACCTGCAAGGCTGTGACGAGACCATCGCCAGTCGTCGTCTTGTCCAAGCAAATGAGGTGACCCGATGTTTCGCCACCCAGGTCGCCGCCGTGCTCTTTGAGCATCGCGAGCACGTGTCGGTCGCCGACACTCGCGCGTCGAAAATCCACACCGAGGTCTTTGAGCGCGAGCTCGAGACCGAGATTCGTCATCACGGTTCCGACCACGGGCCCACGTAGCGCGGCTCGGTCGACCCGATCCCGCACGAGTGCGTACAGCAGTTGATCACCGTCGATGAGCCGGCCGTCCTCATCGACCATGACGATCCGGTCGCCGTCACCGTCCAGGGCAACGCCGACATCGGCGCGCACTCCCGTGACGGTGAGCTGCAGTAGATCCGGGCGCGTCGAGCCACAGCCGTCGTTGATGTTGCGACCGTTCGGAGAGCAGCCGACCGGCACTACATCGCCGCCGAGCTCCGCGATGACTCGAGGCGCCACCTTGTAGCCCGCGCCATGCGATGCGTCGACGACGATCTTGAGTCCGTCGAGGTTGAGCTCATCAGGGATCGTCGACTTGCAGAATTCCATGTAATCCGTCCGCGCGGACGTCAGCGTCACGGCTCTGCCCAGAGCGCTCGAGTCACGCGTGATTGGCGCAGCCTCGAGATGCTGTTCGATCGCAGCCTCGAGCTCGTCGGTCAGTTTTTCGCCCTCGCGATCGAAGAATTTGATGCCGTTGTCGTAATACGGATTGTGCGAGGCGCTGATGACGATGCCGAAGTCAGCATTCATGCGCTTGGTCAGATAGGCGATGCCAGGCGTCGGTAACGGCCCAGTGAGCATGACATCGACGCCGGCTGCTACGAAGCCCGCCTCGAGGGCCGACTCGAACATGTAGCCCGAAACGCGTGTGTCCTTGCCGATCAGCACCGAGCCGCCGTCGGGCACGAGCACGCGTGCAGCGGCGCTGGCCAGGCGCAGCGCAAAATCGACCGTCATTGGGGCCTGCCCTACGGGCCCTCGAATACCATCCGTACCGAAATAGCGCCTCGCCAAGTTGTGCTCCTGGAACTATGCGCCGCTAGAACACCGCGGCGATGGATCGATGCTACGCGAACCCACAAACCACGTTCGTGATCTAGGTGGCAGGCACGAAATCTAGTGCTGCCCGGCAGGCCCGCCGAGCGGTGGCGTGGGCTTTTGCTCTGCTGTTGTGGTCTCGGCCTCGGCGGGTGCCCCCGGATCGGAATCGTCCCAATGCTCGGGCTGTCGCGGCTCACGGCCTGCCATGATGTCGCTCATCATGTTCTCGTCGATCGTTTCGTATTTGATCAGCGCCTCGGCCATCAGATGCAGCTTATCCTTGTTCTCGTCGAGGATGTTCCTTGCCTCGGTGTAGCACGTGTCGATGAGCGTGCGGACTTCCTCGTCGATGGCATGCGCTGTCACATCGGAAACCTGCTTGTGCCGCGTGACGCTGCGGCCCAGGAAAATCTCGCCGTCGTCCTCGGTATAGGTCAGCGGCCCCAACCGGTCCGACAAGCCCCACTTCGTGACCATGTTGCGTGCGATATCGGTCGCCCGTTCAATGTCGTTGGAAGCACCCGTCGTCACATACGCCGGGCCAAAAATCAGTTCCTCCGCGATGCGCCCGCCGAACAAGCTCTTCATCTGCGACATCAGACGCTGCTTGGAGTAGCTGTAGCGATCTTCCTCGGGCAGGAACATCGTCACGCCCAGCGCGCGGCCGCGCGGAATGATCGATACCTTGTAAACAGGGTCATGATCAGGCACGAGCAAGCCCACAATGGCGTGCCCGGATTCGTGATAGGCCGTGAGTTTTTTCTCCTGCTCGCTCATGACCATCGACCGGCGCTCCGTGCCCATCATGAGCTTGTCCTTGGCCTTGTCGAACTCCTCCATCGTGACGGTGCGCTTGTTCGCCCGCGCTGCCAGCAGAGCCGCCTCGTTGACGAGGTTAGCCAAGTCCGCGCCGGAAAAGCCGGGCGTGCCACGCGCGAGCACCGACGGGCGCACGTCGTCACCGACCGGCACCTTGCGCATGTGCACCTTGATGATCTGCTCGCGCCCGCGAACGTCGGGAAGCGGGACGACGACCTGGCGGTCGAAACGCCCGGGCCGCAGCAAGGCCGGGTCCAGCACGTCAGGACGATTGGTCGCCGCAATGACGATAACGCCCTCGTTGCCTTCGAAGCCATCCATTTCCACGAGCAGCTGATTCAACGTTTGCTCGCGCTCATCGTGTCCGCCGCCAAGGCCCGCACCGCGATGGCGGCCAACAGCGTCAATCTCGTCGATGAATATGATGCACGGGGCATGTTTTTTAGCCTGCTCGAACATGTCACGTACGCGTGAGGCGCCCACACCGACGAACATCTCGACGAAATCCGAGCCGGAGATCGTAAAGAACGGTACTTTGGCTTCCCCGGCGATCGCACGAGCCAGCAACGTCTTACCAGTACCCGGGGAGCCGACCATGAGCACGCCTTTCGGAATCTTGCCGCCGAGGCGCTGAAATTTTGCAGGATCCTTGAGGTATTCGACGATCTCGACGACCTCTTCCTTGGCTTCCTCGACGCCGGCCACGTCGGCGAACGTGACGTGAACCTGATCTTCGCCCAATAGACGCGCGCGGCTCTTGCCGAACGACATGGCCCCGCGACCGCTACCACCGCCTTGCATCTGGCGCATGAAATAGACCCAAACTGCAATGAGCAGCAGAATCGGGAACGAAGATATGAATAACTGCAGCAAGAAAGACTGCTGCCTGGGCGGGCTCGCCTGAATCAAGACGTTGTTCTCGTCCAGCGTCCCGATCAGTGCCGTGTTCTCGGTCTCCGGGTTGTACGTAACGAAACTGTCGCCGTTGCGGACATAACGGATGGCCTCGCCGTCGAAAACGACCTCGTCGACGGAACCATCCCGGACATAACCCAGGAAGCTCGAGTACGGTACCGTCTCGGCGCGCTGCCGCGTCGGGCCAAAACTCTGGAAAACCGACAGCAGCACTACGGCGATGACGATCCAGAGAATGACGTTCTTTGCTAGGTCGTTCAATAACTTATCCTCGTTACGACAGCCCGGGCCCTGACGAATTAGACCGTACTATATCCCATAGTTTCTCGCTAGGAGATAAATCTCACGGCTCTCCGGCCGCGATGCTTTCGGCTTGATCAGGCGCACACTCTGAAATTGCCGCCTCGCGGTCTCGACGAAGGACTCAAAACCCTCACCCTGAAACAGTTTCACGAGGAAGCTCCCACCGGGCCGGAGCACCGACTGGCATAGATCGAGCGCTTCTTCCGCAAGATTCATGGCGCGCGGTTGATCGACCGCACGGCTTCCTGTGATATTGGGGGCCACGTCAGACATTACAAGGTCCGCCTGTGCGGTCCCGAGCGCCTCGACAATCCGGGCCAGCGTCTGTGCGGCCGTAAAATCGCCCTGAACGATCTCCACGCCTTCGATGGGCGCCATTGGCGCAAGATCGACCGCCAATATGCGCCCCTTCGGACCAACGATCTGTGCTGCAAGCTGGCTCCAACCCCCCGGAGCCGCACCGAGATCGACGCAGCGCAGTCCAGGCTTGAGAATGCGCGCCTTCGCCTGAATCTGCTCGAGCTTGAATACCGCGCGCGAGCGCCAATGCTCGCGCGCTGCACGTTGCACGTACGGATCCGCTTGCTGCTGCTTGCGCCAGTGTCCCGTTGAGCGTGATCGGCGTGTCATGGCTATCTGGACGTCAGACCTTCAGAGCTATACTGCGGAGCATGAAATTGACCGAAAGTCAGCGCAAGCAGCTGCGCCGCCTCGGGCACGCGCTCAAGCCCGTCGTCCTGATCGGCGCCTCGGGTCTGAGCGACTCGGTTGCTGCCGAAATCGATGCGGCCCTGGAGCATCACGAGCTCATCAAGATCCGCATCAGAGCCGGCGATCGCGCAGAGCGCGATCGCGTGATGCAGCGCGTTGTCGAACGCCTTCGCGCCGAGCCCATCCAACGTATTGGGAATATGGCTTTGATCTATCGGCGCGCCCAGGAACCCAAGCTCAGTCTCCCGGAGCGAGCCAGGTAAAACAATGGGGATCAGACGTACTCGACGTCGGTAATCTCGTATGACTGCTGGCCGCTCGGCGTAATAACCTCGACAACGTCACCAGCCTCCTTGCCGACGAGCGCGCGCGCAATCGGTGAGGCGATCGACAGCAGCCCGGACTTGATGTCCGCTTCGTCCTCGCCGACGAGCCGGTAGGTCGTCTCGACGCCGCTATCGATGTTCGCCAAATGGACCGTCGCGCCGAAAACCACCCTACCGCCAGCATTGATCTTATCGACCTCGATGATCTGCGCGTTGCTGAGTTTTGCCTCGATATCGCGAATACGCGCTTCAGCGAGGCCCTGCTGTTCCTTGGCGGCGTGGTATTCAGCGTTCTCTTTAATATCGCCGTGCTCTCTCGCTGTAGCGATCGCGGCACTGATCTCGGGCCGCTGCGCTTTGAGTCGCTTGAGCTCTTCGCGCAGCGCCTCGGCTCCACGTGCGGTCAGTGGCACTTTGCTCATGTTTTTGCAGTCTCCGCGTGGAGCGCCTGAAGCCTGTTCACAACGACATTGTCCTGATGATCGAGCGCGTCGCAAGTCGCCTTCGCCGCCGCCAAGGTCGTGTAGTACGTCACCTTCTGGTGCACGGCTTCGGCGCGAATCGAATGCGACTCACGGATGGCTTGTTTGCCTTCGGTTGTGTTGACAATCAGGCTGATCTCTTTGTTCTTGATCATGTCGACGATGTGCGGCCGACCCTCTCGTACCTTGTTGACGCGCCGGCACTGCACGCCGCTCGCGGCCAACGCCGCTGCCGTCCCGCCCGTAGCAACGATATCGAATCCGCGCTCGAGCAGCACGTGCGCGAGGTCCACGGCCGCCTTCTTATCACGATCGCGAACGCTCAAAAACGCCGTTCCGGCTGTCGGCAAGGTGACACCGGAGGCGAGCTGCGCCTTCGCGTAGGCTTCACCGAACGTGCGCCCGGTCCCCATGACCTCTCCCGTGGACTTCATTTCCGGTCCGAGGATCGGGTCAGCGTCGGGAAATTTCACGAATGGGAACACCGATTCCTTGACGGCGTAGTACGGCCGGCGCTCCGGCGCCACGATGCCTTGCTCCGCCAGCGATATCCCGGCCATGACTTTAGCCGCAATTTTGGCGAGCGGCTGCCCGATCGCCTTGGAGACGAAGGGAGCCGTCCGCGAGGCGCGCGGATTGACCTCGAGCACGTAAATCGTGCCGTTTTGGATTGCGAACTGCGTGTTCATGAGCCCGATGACCTTGAGCTCCATGGCCATCTGTCGAACCTGCTCACCGACGGCTTTGATCAGATCATCGTCGAGCGAAAATGGCGGCAATGAGCATCCCGAGTCGCCCGAATGCACGCCCGCCTGTTCGACGTGCTCCATGACGCCGCCGATGATCACCTGCTCGCCGTCGCAAATCGCGTCAACGTCGATTTCCACGGCGAGATCGAGAAAACGATCGAGTAATACCGGACTGTCATTCGATACGCTGACGGCCACTTCCATGTACTCGAGCAACTCGTCCTTGGAAAAGACGATCTCCATCGCCCGCCCGCCGAGCACGTATGAGGGACGCACCACAAGTGGATAGCCTACCTCTTCGGCGAGAGCCACGGCCTCGTCCTCCGTGCGTGCCGTGCGATTCGGCGGCTGCTTGAGGCCGAGTCGCTCGATGAGCTGCTGGAACCGCTCACGATCCTCGGCCAGATCGATCGAATCGGGCGAGGTACCAATGATCGGCACGTTCTCGGCCTCGAGCGGGCGGGCCAGCTTCAACGGAGTTTGTCCGCCGTATTGCACGATAACGCCCTTGGGCTTCTCCTTGGCGACGATCTCGAGCACGTCCTCGAGTGTCAGGGATTCGAAATACAGTCGATCCGACGTGTCGTAGTCGGTCGAGACCGTCTCGGGATTGCAGTTGACCATGATGGTCTCGTAGCCGGCCTCTTTCAGAGCAAACGAGGCGTGCACGCAGCAGTAATCGAACTCGATACCCTGACCGATCCGGTTCGGGCCACCGCCGAGAATAATGATCTTCTCGGCAGTCGTCGGCTCGGCCTCGCACTCGTCCTCGTAAGTCGAGTAGAGGTAAGCCGTCTCGCTCGCGAACTCAGCAGCACACGTGTCGACTCTCTTAAAAACAGGTCTTATATTATTCTCATAACGTATTGTTCTTATTGATTTTTCGTCAGTCCCGAGCAACGTGGCGAGCCTGCTGTCGCTGAACCCTTTGCGCTTGAGCCGGCGCATCGTTACGGGGTCGAGGCCGGCAACGCCCGCCTGCGCCACCCGGCCCTCCTCACGCACGAGGTCCTCGACCTGCACGAGAAACCACGGATCGATGCCCGTCAGATCACCAACCTCCTCCAGCGAAAAACCATGGCGAAACGCATCGGCGACGTACCACAAGCGTTCCGCGCCGGCCATCTGTAGCTCCCGCGCGAGGCCGGCACGATCTTCTTCGGTCTCGAGCCCACTCAGTTTCGGCGTCAGGCCGTCGACGCCGGTTTCCAGCCCACGCAGGGCTTTCTGCAAGGACTCCTGGAACGTTCGCCCGATAGCCATGACCTCGCCGACCGACTTCATCTGCGTCGTCAGGCGGTCATTGGCCTGGGGAAACTTCTCGAACGTGAAACGCGGCACTTTTGTCACCACGTAATCGATCGTCGGCTCGAACGAGGCCGGCGTCTGCCCTCCAGTGATGTCATTGGCAAGCTCATCGAGCGTGTAGCCGACAGCCAGCTTTGCCGCCACCTTGGCAATCGGAAAACCCGTCGCCTTCGAAGCCAGTGCAGAAGACCGCGATACCCGCGGGTTCATCTCGATAATGATGAGCCGCCCGTCTTCGGGATTCACGGCGAACTGCACGTTCGAGCCACCGGTTTCGACGCCGATTTTTCTCAGCACCGCGATCGAGGCATCGCGCATTTGCTGGTACTCCTTGTCGGTCAGCGTCTGCGCCGGGGCGACGGTGATCGAGTCACCCGTATGAATCCCCATCGGATCCAGGTTTTCGATCGAACAGATGATGATGCAGTTGTCCTTGCGGTCGCGGACGACCTCCATCTCGAACTCTTTCCATCCGAGCACGGATTCCTCGAGCAGCACCTCACTGGTCGGGGACAGATCGAGCCCACGACTGACGATGTCCTCGAACTCCTCACGGTTGTAGGCGATTCCGCCGCCGCTACCTCCCATCGTGAACGATGGCCTGATGATCGTCGGGAACCCGACCTTCTCCTGGACCTTCCAGGCATCCTCGAGCGTCTTCGCAAGACCGGCCTCCGGCACCTCGAGGCCGATTTCCTGCATCGCGTCACGGAACCGCTCCCTATCCTCGGCCATATCGATGGCATCACGGGAGGCTGCGATGAGTTCCACCCCGTGTTTTTCGAGAACACCTTCTCGGTCGAGATCCAGGGCGCAGTTGAGAGCCGTCTGGCCACCCATGGTTGGCAGCAGCGCGTCGGGCTGCTCCTTCTCGATTATCCGCTCGAGGGTACGCCAGTGAATCGGTTCGATATAAATCGCTTCTGCGCTGGCAGGATCCGTCATGATCGTTGCAGGATTCGAGTTCACGAGAATGACGCGATAACCCTCTTCCTTGAGCGCCTTGCACGCCTGCGTGCCGGAGTAATCGAACTCACAGGCCTGGCCGATGACGATTGGGCCAGCTCCAATGATGAGGATACTTTCGATGTCGGTACGGCGAGGCATACTATTCGTTCTAATTCGAGATATATTGAATAACTATTTGTTATATCAGTAGATTTAGTTTCTTCTCGTTCGATGCGCTCGCATCAGATCAATAAAGCGATCGAACAGCGGCGCGACGTCGTGCGGCCCCGGGCTCGCCTCGGGATGCCCCTGGAAAGAATAGGCTGGCTGATCGGTCCGCTCGATGCCCTGTAGCGAGCCATCAAACAGCGAGCGGTGCGTTGGTTTGACGTTACGCGGCAGGCTCTCCTCGTCGACCGCGAACCCGTGATTCTGGCTCGTGATCATGACCCGCTCCGTCGCCAGATCCATGACCGGGTGATTCGCACCGTGATGGCCGAACTTCATCTTCAATGTCTTCGCACCGCTTGCCAGACCAAGGAGTTGGTGCCCTAGGCAAATGCCGAAAGTCGGCACGCCGAGTCCTACGA
>JAOTTJ010000381.1 GCA_029864465.1 Gammaproteobacteria bacterium
ACCTGCAACGATCGGCTTGCCGACGCAAGGCGCCACTGTGCTGGTCGCCGAACGCCTAGCGGCTCAGCCGCGCACGGTGGCCGAGAACGGCGAGATCATCCTGCCGTTGCCTGCGTACTGTCGGCTAGCTGGAGAGATCGCTTCGCTCGACGAGCAAGCGCCGGAGATACAGTTCAACGTCAACCTGCCCCTGATCTGGAACGGTCGGGCCATGCAATCCGGCGGCGGCGGTCTCGGCGGTGCGATCAACACGGCGCCAGGCCAAAAAGCCTCCGGGCGCTGGGATCCGCAGCCCGTAACCGAGGAATATCCGTTGACACGCGGCTGGGTCACGTTCGGAGGCGACGAGGGCCATCGGCGTGGTGACATCTCGTTCATCTACAACGACGAGGCGTTGCGCAATTGGGCCGGCGATGCGCTGAAGAAAATTCATGACGTTGCGCTTGCGCTCATCGAGCGCGCGTACGGTCAGTCACCCGAATACGTGTATTTCAACGGCGAGTCCGCCGGCGGCAAGGAAGCGCTCTACGTCGCTCAGCGTTACGCGGCCGACTACGACGGCATCATGGCTGTGTCGCCAGTCTTGAGTTGGACCTATATTCACCTGGCCGACAACTACATCCGCAGCCGCCTCGTCGATGGTTGGCTCGATGCCGATGCGATAAAGCTCATTGCCGATGCGACGCGCGCTGCCTGCGATGCCGATGACGGCCTCGCCGACGGTATTCTCGCGCGTTATCTCGATTGCCGGATGAATCCTCAGGATCTCGCATGCCCCGGGGGCGGGGCGGGCGAAGGCTGTTTGTCGACGGCGCAGATACGCTCACTCAATGCGATTCGCGAGCCCTGGGTCATGAGCGTGCCGCTCGCCTATGGCGTCAACCGCTTCGCGGGATTCGGCATCACGGGCGACGAGGACGGTCCCGAGAACCAATATGCGTTTTACATGGTCGGCACCGAGCCGCCCGCGTATCCGCTGCCGGCCGGGCGCGGATTTCAGCCCGGGCTCGGCGCGATTATGAATTTCGGTGCCGTCTGGGTGCGTCACGTCATGGCGCAGGACGAGACTTTCGAGCCATACGATTTCTATCCGCCGGCGTACGCAGATCGCATTCAGTACATCTCGGGTCTGTTCGACTCGACGAATCCGGATCTCTCACGGCTGCGCGAGCGCGGCGGCAAGCTCATGATCCTGCATCACTCGGCGGATAACGCCGTGAGCACACCGATGGTGGCCGAGTATTATCGAAGCGTCGTTGCCGAGATGGGGCAGATGGCTGCGGACGACGTGCTGCGCCTTTACATCGGGCCGGGCGGTGCGCACAACGGCACGGGTGTTGCACAGGCCGATGCGCTGAATCCGCTCATCGCCTGGGTCGAGCGTGGCGAAGCGCCGCCGGTCGAGATGCCGATCTACGACATCGATCCGACGACACACGAGACTCGACGCGGCATGGTTGCGTGCGCGTATCCGTACTACGCACGATACGACGGCAGTGGCGATCCGAATGCGGCTTCGAGCTTCAGCTGCACCGCAAGGCGCGATCCGCTCGCGTACGACCCCAACGCGCGTTAACTGACCTGCGCCTGCTTGGCCAGCGTGCGCCGATGTCGATAAAAGCCGTAGGCCACGGCGACGAGCAGCGCACCACCGGCGGCGATTGCGATGAGCAGCCAGCCGCGTTGTTGCAGGAAGCTGTCGCCTATGTAGATCGTGCCGATGGCGTAAGGCAGCTCGACGAGTCCGAGCGCGATCGCAAACGGGATAAAGCGGTAGCTTAGGCTGCCGAGCACATAGCCCGGTATCTCCGACGGCAGCATGGCCTGAAACAGTACGATATGAATGAAGCGCGTATTGCGGTTCACGCGTAGCTCGAAGCTGGCGAGCCTTTCCTCGCCGATGATGCGCGCAACGACGACGCGCCCGAGGTAGCGGCCCACGCAGTACGCAAAGACGCCGCCGAGAAACCAGCCGAGCCAGAGAAGAACGAGACATGTCGCGAAGCCCCAGGCGTAAATGCCAACGGGCACGAGAATCGCGCTCGAGAAGAACGCGAGCATGGCCGAGGCCATGCCGAGCAGAACGAACGCGACCATGCCCAGGCGCGGGTAGTTGGCGATAATCGACTCGACGGCCCCGAAAATCTCCTGGCTGCGTTCGTGAAACGCGTCGGAGGCCGCGAGCAGTCCGACAATGGCGATCAACGCGCAGACGAACAGGATGTGGCGCTGAATTGCGAGGTTGCCGAGAGCCTTGAAGGGGCCTAGAGTTATTCTTGTCATTTGAGCCGGATCTTAGCACCACTGAATCGTCGACGATGGGAGGCTGGAACCATGCGCGGTCGTGTTGAAATACCTCGGAAATGGCGCCTGCTCTGGGCGACTCTGGTGTTTGGCGGCATGGCTGCGCTCGCCATCGCTCAGCCGAACTCGGGGCGCGGCGGGCAGATCGTTCCCCTGGGACCCGATACGCCCGGCGGTGTAGTGCTCGTCGAGCGGCTGCGTGAAGGCGGTCTGGTCATGTACTTCCGGCACGCCGACACGACCGGGACGACGTGTGACCGAACCTATCGCATCGGCGATCGAGCGGGCCAACGCAATATCTCGGAGGATGGGCGCGAACAGTCGCGGCGTATTGGTGTGGCCATACGGGATCTCGGCATACCGATTCACTACCCCGTGCTTGCCGGGCCGGTTTTTCGCGCGCGCGACACGGCCGAGTTTGCGTTCGGTGTCGATCGAGTGGAGGTCACCGACAGTCTGCTCGCCGATGACTACGCGGGCTCGCGGCTCAACTGGGTTCTCTCGGAGCATCGCCGCTTGTTCTCCGCGCCTGTGGCGTCTGGCGGTAACCTGATTCTTGTCGGTCATCGCACGCCCGGCTTGATCGCGATCGACCGTCAGGTCACGCGCGAGAACTTTCCCGAAGGTACGGCGCTGATCATCGACCCGAACGGTGGCGAGCCGCTGCTGATCGGCGTGCTGGAACTTGCGCCAATACCCGGTGCGCTCGGCGATATGTGCTGAGCTGATTCGGGCCGCTTATTCGAGGCCGAGGAAGCGTGCCGGATTGCGCTTCGTCATGACGTCGAGCTC
>JAOTTJ010000382.1 GCA_029864465.1 Gammaproteobacteria bacterium
GAAGGGCTGTACGCCGCGGTCGGCTTGAACACGACGGGCGGTAGTCCTTAGACGGTGTTTGCGGACGTCTTCGAGCGCCTGCGCGAACAGCATGGCCCGCAGGAAGGTTGGTGGCCCGCTGATAGCCGTTTCGAAGTCATGGTCGGAGCTTTGCTTGTGCAACGTACGACCTGGCGCAACGCCGCCGTGGCGATCGAGCGGCTCAAGCAAGTTCGGTGCATGACGGCGGAGCGGCTGGCACATATCGGGACAGACGAACTCAGAATGTTGATCAAGCCGGCGGGATTTTTTCGTGTGAAGGCGACCCGTCTGAAGAAGCTTGCACGTTTCGTGATCTCAGCTGGTGGCCTCGATTCGTTGAGCGGGCGGCAGACCGTCGAGCTGAGAAATCAATTGCTCGAACTGGAGGGCGTGGGCCCGGAGACGGCCGATGCCATGCTCGGTTATGTGTTTGATCGCCCGGTGCTCGTCGTGGATGCCTATACCCGGCGCCTATTTGCGCGGTTGTATCACCCGTCGCCGGCATTATCCGACACGGCCCTGAAGAGAGATGCCGAGGCCACGCTGGGCACGACGCAGGCGCTCAACGAGTTTCATGCCCTCGTCATCGCACACGGGCAGCGCTGCTGTTCACCGACGCCTAGCTGTGAACCCTGCAGCCTGAGAGCAATCTGCGGTTTCGAACGCGAAGGGCAATCGCGCTTAGCCTGAATCTGGCTGCGGCTGACACTCGACGTAGCGACCCCTGACGCCGCGGCTGTCTGGTCCGAGCAGGTAGAGATAGGGTGCTGTGATCGCTTCGGGGGGCGTCAGCGAATTAACGTCCTCTGCCGGATAAGCTCTACGCCGCATCGACGTGCGTGTCGCACCCGGATTGATGGTGTTGACACGGATCGATGTTCGTTCGAGCTCGTCTGCGAGCACCTGTGCGAGTCCTTCGACGCCGAATTTCGATACGGCATACGCGCCCCAATAGGCCTTGCCGATATGCCCGACCGTGCTTGTCGTGAATACGATCGATGCGTCTTCGGCTTCCTTGAGTAGCGGTAGCAGGCAGCGTGTCAGAACGAACGTCGAGTTGAGATTGATGTGAATGATGCGTTGCCACAATGCGATGTCGTAATGCTCTATCGGGCTGCGGTCGCCGAGCAACGCAGCGTTGTGTAGCACGCCGTCGAGGCGCCCGTATCGTGATTCGATCGAATCGACGAGCCGCTGGTAGTCCTCGCCTTGCGCGCGCTCGAGATCGAGCGCGGCGCAAGACGGTTCCGGCCCGAGAGATTTCAGTGCCTCGTAGGTCTTCTCGAGCTTGCGATCGTTGCGCCCGTGCAGGATCACTGTTGCGCCGCTGCGGATCAGGTCGGCTGCTACGGCATGCCCGATCCCGGCTGTCGCGCCCGTGACGAGAATGATGCGACCCGCTAGACGTTCGGCCGAAGGAGCATAGCCAAGCCAGTCTTCCATTCCTGCGTATCCCGAAACGAGCGGTCCGTACCGTGGATCCGTCAGCCGCCCTGGCCGATCTGGTCGGCAGGCCCTTCCGCCGCCTCGGGCTCATCGTCAGTCACCTCGCTCGAGATGTCGCGGGGGCTATCCTCGACGGCCTTCATCGTCGGCAGCGGCTGTTTCGGGTTAACACCGAGCTCGGTGAACCGGCGCGCAGCCGGCATCACCATGCGCTCGAGCGAGCCCACGGCCTTGTTGAAGGCCTGCACGCTGCTACCGAGCTCCTTACCCACGGTGCCCATGTGCGAGGCAAACGTCGTCAAACGTTCGTAGAGCTGCACGGCAAGCTTGCGGATTTCCGTGGCGTTCTCGGACACCTCGAGCTGTTGCCAGCCATAGGCAATCGCCTTGAGCAGTGCGACAAGGCTCGTCGGTGTCGCAAGAATGATTTGCTGGCGAAGGGCGTCGTCCAGCAGATTCGGTTTCTCGGCGAGCGCGGCGCTGAGAAACTGATCGCCCGGAATGAACAAGATGACGAAATCCGGGCTTTTCTCAAACTGAGCCCAGTACGCTTTGCTCGCCAGCTCCCGGATTCGTTCGCTGACCTTGAGCGCATGCCGGGCGAGGGCTTTGCTACGCTCCTCTTCGTTGTCAGTTTGCGTCGCGTCGAGATACGCGTCGAGTGGCGTCTTTACATCCACGACGACCTGGCGGTCATCGGGCATGTGGATGATGAGATCGGGTCGAATGGAGCCCCGCTCCGTCTGTTGGTGCACCTGCGTGACGAAATCGCAGTGCTCGACCATGCCAGCAAGCTCGACGAGGCGTCGCAGCGTGATCTCGCCCCATTGGCCTCTGACCTCGGGGCGACGTAGGGCGTTGACCAGATTGCGCGTTTCGGTGCTCAGCGTGCGCTGCCCGGCGGCCATCGCTTCGAGCTGCTCCTTGATCGTGCCGTAAGCCGACTGACGAGACTTCTCCAACGCGTTGATCTGGCTTTCGGTGCGCAGCAAGGCTTCGCGAATGGGCCGTACGAGCGCCTCTACGGCTTGCTCTCGAGCCGCGAGTTCACCTTTGGCGCGCTCGTGGTGGCTGCCGAGACTCTCCTTCGCCAGTTTGAGGAAGGTCTCGCTGTGACTGGACAGGTGTTGGTTCGCGAGCTGACTGAAGACGCCGCTCAGACGCTCGGTCGCAAGAGAAAATGCCTGCTCGCGCTCGGTATCCTGCCGCGCCTGGGCCTTGAGCTCAGTTTCCTTGATTGCCAACGCATGCTTGAGCTTGATCCGACCGATATAAGTCAGTCCCCAGCCGATCAAAAGCCCGGCGAGGAACCCCGCGCCGGCCAAGATCGCCGGTAGCTGCCACTCACCCTCGAGCACGATCAACACCTCAGGTCTACTTGAAACACCCGCTCACACGCATCGAGAAGCTCGCCCGGATGGCGGATGACGAGATCAGCACCCCAGTCGAAGGGATTTTCGTTCTGCCGAATATATCCATACGCAGCCGCGATCGTCGCCATCCCCGCGGCTCGGCCGGCCTCGATGTCGCGTGGTGCGTCACCGACGTAGATACAGTGCGCTGTATCGAAACCGATCTCCTCGGCGGCGAGGCGTAATGGCCCAGGGTGAGGCTTGCGAACGGGC
>JAOTTJ010000383.1 GCA_029864465.1 Gammaproteobacteria bacterium
CGGCCTCGCTGCCGATACGTGCAGGCTCGAGCAGAAATCCCTTGACTCGCATCTCTAGCGGCACGTGCCTGGTATCTGCAGGCACCTGTCGCGCGCGCTGATCAGCCGGCAACACGATATCGTGAAGCTCGACCCACGTGCCTTTGTCGACGGGCTCAGTCATGGCGCAATGAATTCGCGTGCATCGCCGAGCAGCGCGCCGCTGACCGGCAGGTCCAGCATCGTGTGCAGGCCTGGCGAGGCATTCAAGACGTGCGGGATTACGTTGACTGCAATCGCGATCGTGCCCACGTCGCCGGGCAGCTCCGGAGAGCTGACGATCCGGATGTCGGGCGTGCCTTTGATCTCGATCGTGTCGCTCGTTTCGACGCCCTCGAGATCGGGTCTAACTTGTTGCGGGTGCTCGAGCATGATGACGGCGTTGTCCTGCCGATAGGCGACTGCCTTATGCAGACAGCCGGCCGTCTGCCCGGGCTCTATTGTGACAAGGGCTGTCTGGCGCCGAACGCGCGATACGATCGCCTCGCGAGTCTCTTCGATGCGCTCGATCTCCCAGCCGAGCGCGGCTGCAATGAGACAGATAGACTCCGGAAAGCCGATATGTCCCACGACGCTGCCGTCGTCGACGCCTTGGCGAAATGCTTTTTCGCTCAGGCCGACGCCCTGGCTTTTGAGGACGGAAGGGCCGTAACCGGACAAATCGTTGATGCGTGTCGCGCTGATCGACTCGACGTCGGCGCAGACACCCGTGAGCGTGACGATGAGCGTATCGAGTACAAAGCCGGGGTTGATGCCCGTGCCGAGGATCGACACGCCATTCGCGACGGCCAGTCGTTGTAGCTCATCGGCTGCCTGCGCAGAGCGACAGGCAGGGTAGGCCAATTCTTCCGCGATCGATATCACGTGGACGCCGGCGCCCACCAACGTAGTGATCTCATCCATAGCGTCCTCGATCCTCGAGCACGTCGTCTGTATCGCGATATCCGGCTGGGAATACGCGATTGCTGCGTCGAGATCGGTTGCGATGCTGCTGCCGAGATCCCGATCCAGGCCGATAGCTTGCCCGATATCGAGGCCGTTGCGCTCGGCCCTGCGCGCGAAGGCACCGGTTAGCTCGAGCCCTTGTTTCTCGCAAACGAGGCGGGCCACGCCGGACCCCATTCGCCCAGTGCCGAGGACCAGCACTCGCACAACATCGCGCATTCGAGCATCGTACCCCCGAATCGAAGTGAGACAAGCTGCGGAAACCCCGTAAGGGCTTGGTAGAGTCGGTCCCGGGCTTGAGCCGCGGAGGCGAGGCGATGACTCCTATTAGCGCTGTGACGTCACCAACCGGGAGATAACGGCCGTGTCCACGACATCGCACCGTGCCGCGACCGGCCTGAGACCGGTCCTGACGTTTCGAGATCTCGTCATTTTCTACGTCGTCGCCGTATTCGGCTTGCGTTTGATACCGTTCGCGGCGTCGATCGGCCCGGGCATCGTCGCGTTCTGGGTCGTTGCATTTCTGGGCTACTGCGTGCCGCTTGCGTTGACGGTCGCGACCTTGAGCTCGCGCTTCCCCGAGGAAGGCGGCATCTACGTTTGGTCGAAGCGCGCATTCGGCGATTTCCACGGCTTCATGACTGCTTGGACATACTGGAGCGCGAATTTCGTGTTCTTCCCGGGCATCCTTTTTTTCGCGGCCAGCCAGTCGGCATTCGTGCTGCCCGGCACTGCGGAGCTGTCCGAAGACAGAACGTATCTGATCGGCTGGTCCGTGGCGGCCATCGCTGCTGTCACGTTGCTCAACATTCGCGGCTTGCGCGCGGCCACCTGGTTTCACGCCCTGAGCGCAGCAGCGCGACTCGTGCCGGCGGCGTTGATCATCGGCCTGGGTCTCTATGCTTTGGTCCGCTACGGCTCGGCGACGGATCTCTCCATGGGTAACTGGGCCCCGAGCGTCGCGGGCATCAGAGATCTGTTTCTGCTTTCTACGTTGGCTTACATGTTTGCCGGCTTCGAGAGCGCATCGACGCTGGGCGAGGAGCTCAAAGATCCGCGACGTAACGTGCCGCGGGCGCTGCTGTCGGCCGGATTACTGATCACGGTCCTATACATCGTGCTGTCGCTCTGTCTGATGGTCCTGGTTCCGGCGACCGAGTTGACCGGCCTCGAGGGATTTGCCGATGCCGTCGGCGCAGGGGCCGCGCGATTGGGTGGCGCGCGACTCAGCGTGCTGGCAACTTCGTTCTCCAGCGCCATGCTCGTGCTCATGATTCTCGGAAGCGCGAGCGTATGGTTCGCTGCGACTGCGCGGCTTCCTTTCGTCGTCGGACTGGATCGCTATCTGCCGGCCGTTTTCGGCCGTGTCCATCCGCGTTTTCGTACGCCCTGGGTCGCGTGCCTGTTCCTGGGCGGGACGACGATCGCGTTCATTTTTCTGTCCGCGTTCGGAGGCCGTGCGAGCCAGATCTATAACATCGTCATCAGCCTAGAAATCGTGATCTTTTTCATTCCGAACCTGTGCTTGTTCGCCTCTCTGATCAAGCTGCACGGCGTCGAGTCCCGGCCGGGCGAGATACGCATCCCTGGCGGCAGGGTCGGCACGTTGGCGATCGGCGGGGCCGGCTTTCTCGTCACGGCGGTTTCACTGGGTCTGGCATTGATTCCCGGCGAGGGCGTCGAAGATGTGGCGCTGTTCTACTCGTCCGTTCTTGGATCGCTCGCGCTCAACCTTGCCGTCGGCGTGGGGCTGTATCTGTTCGGTCGCCGGCGCCGGTCGTCCGTTCAGTGAGGGGCGACCCGCAGTCGTTGGAGATTGGCATGGGCCCAGGCCAGGTGATACGTTGGCTGCGACGTCATTTATCCGAGGGATATCATGAAATGACCCGCGTGCTTATCGTTTGCCTGCTCGCGCTCGGGGTGAGTCCCGTCATGGCCCACCACGGCACGGCGCATTACTTCGATCTGGAGAACGTCGCCCGAGTCGAGGGCGAGATCGTCGCCGTATCCTGGCGCAATCCCCATGTCACGTTTCAGCTCCGGCGTACCGACGATGGTGGCCTCAACGAGGTCTGGGAGGTCGAAGGCTCGTCGGCGAACGCGCTTG
>JAOTTJ010000384.1 GCA_029864465.1 Gammaproteobacteria bacterium
GTGACATTCGCGCCGTTGGGCAGCTCGCAGATCGTCCAACCAGAAATGCAGCGTTACAGAGTCGGAGAGCTTCCTGCGACGCACAACGAAGACGGCCGAGTGGTTCGTCGCGTCGATGCGGCAACCGTCGGGCTCATTCGGGTCGAATGGCCGGCCGGGACACGAACGACAGCCCATAACCACGCTGCGGAGCTAATGGTGTTCGTCGTCGAGGGTCGAGTGAGGGCATTCAGCGGTGGCCAGGAGTTGACACTGGAAGCCGGAGACCTCGTCGTCTTTCCAGCGTACGTCGAGCACAGCTATGAGGCGCTGGAGGACTCGATAACGGTCGAAGCAATCGGTCCTGGCTAGTAGGGTAGCCTTGCGCGCGCGGTCGCGTCGTCAGTACCGCCTCGTGGCACTCAGCCCGCATCGATCAAATCGGAGGATCGATTGAGTTTCCTCGCTTACCTTGAAGCTTCAGCGTTCTCGGAATGGCTGTTGATATCCATGCTGGGGTTTCCGACTCTAATCGCGCTGCATTCGGTGGGAATGGCAGTGGCCGTCGGTCTGTCCTTGATGGTCACGCTGCAATTGAATCACATTCTCACGGGCCTCAGTGCTCAATTGATTCCGAAGTTCCTGAGTATCGCGGTCTGGGGGTTCGCATTGAACCTTATTACCGGTATTGCCTTGTTCGTCAGCCGTGGCCAGGAATACATCACTAGCACTATTTTTCTCGTCAAAATGTTGCTGGTGATCGTCAGCGCTCTGATTTTATTCTGGCTCAGACGTCATCTTTTGCGTATGAAGCTTGCGACAGACAAATTGGTGAGCAATGGTGTCGCCCGGGGCATGTCAGTTGTGTTCGCGGCCACATGGGTTGGCGCCGTAATTTCGGGCCGGCTAATCGCTTATCTGTCCGATTTGTACTGATGAGCTCGAGCACCTTTGCCTGGATTGCGGACACGCCTATTTCGGCCTGGGTAAATTCCTCCGGCACTATCTGGCCGACCCTGGAAAGCATTCATTTCGTCAGTTTGTGCGTGCTCGTTGGTAGCCTGTTGATCATTGACCTGCGTTTGATTGGTTTCTACCGAGAACGATGTGCATCCACAGTTCAGTTTCTGATTCGGCTGTCGCTCGCGGCATTTGTCGTGAATTTTCTCACCGGGGCGCTGTTCTTCGCCGGGAATTCGCCGAAATATCTTAATAACTCCGCATTCGAGCTGAAGCTCATCCTGATCATGTTGGCGGGAATGAACGCCATCTTCTATCGGGTGCGATTGAGTAATCTGGTGGATACCAACGAAGTCACACGCAGCTCTATCGGCGTGGGCTATCTCTCTCTGTTACTCTGGTCTGGCGTGATAATCTGTGGCCGAATGATCACTTTTTATGCGCGGTGACTAACTGCGCAGTGGCCACAAGACCAGCCCTAGAAAGAAGTGGCATCCGCATGAATTCGCCGTATCTATATGGAGGCAGGCACAAATGGTTGCACTAACAGTAAACGGAGTCCGGCGTGAGTTTGACGGTGACCCGACTATGCCCATTCTGTGGTACCTGCGGGACGAGTTGGGGCTGACAGGCACGAAGTTCGGTTGTGGCATTGCTGTGTGTGGGGCGTGCACCGTGCATATCAATGGCAGGGCGTTTCGCGCTTGCGTGACTCCGGTCAGCACCGCGGAAAATGCCGAAGTGACTACGATTGAAGGCCTCGATCCAGCCGGGAATCACCCTGTCCAGCGCGCTTGGCGCGCTCACAACGTGCCTCAATGCGGTTACTGCCAGTCCGGGCAGATCATGCAGGCGGCTGCATTGCTCGAGGCAAACCCGAACCCGTCCGATGAAGAGGTCGTCAACGGCATGCAAGGCAATATCTGCCGATGCGGCACATATCAACGAATATTCGCTGCAGTCCGAACCGCAGCCTCGGAGGCGTAACATGGCTCTCATTACGCAAGTCAGCCGACGCCAGTTCCTGAAGTCGACCGGCGTCAGTGCCGCGCTCGTGCTCGGCGCGCAGATCAAACCCAACGCGATTCTCTCCGTCGGCCACGCGCAGACAGCGACATCGGTCCAGCCGAATCTCTTTGTCAGCATCGATATGGACGGTACGGTCACGATTACCTGCAGTCGATCGGAGATGGGGCAGGGCGTGCGAACGGGTATCCCGATGATTCTCGCCGATGAGCTGGAGGCGGACTGGTCGAGAGTCAGTATCTGGCAGGCGCCTGGCGATGAGACTCGCTACGATCCCGCGGGCAAAGACGGCCAGAATACAGACGGCTCACGCAGCACACGCCATCATTTCGACGTCATGCGTGAGCTAGGGGCATCGGCGCGCAATTTGCTCGAGCAAGCCGCGGCGCAGGAATGGGATGTCGATGTAGAGGAGGTCTATGCCGAGCATCACCGCATCTATCACACCGGCACCGGAAACTCGTTCGACTACGGGGAGCTCGTAGAGGCCGCGGCCAATATCAGCGTCCCGCAAGGTGATGCGACAGGAACGCTGCGGCTCAAGGATCCGTCCGAGTGGAAATATATCGGCCGAGATCTGCCAGTTGTCGATAATTTCGATATGAGCACCGGTGCCGCTACGTACGGTGCCGATGTGTCGCTCCCCGGCATGAAGATAGCAGTCGTTGCGCGCTCACCGGTTTATCGAGGGCGAGTCCGGTCCTACAACGCCGACGCAGCGCTGGATGTGCAGGGTGTCGAGCAGGTGGTCGAAATACCGGCCCTGGCCGAGGACAGACCCGCGGAGTTCAGAGCACTCGGTGGTATCGCCGTCATCGGGTCGAACACGTGGTCCGTGATGGAAGGTCGCCGCAGGCTGCAGATCGAATGGGATGACGGTCCGTTCGCGCGGCACGATTCGAGCACCTACGACGACACATTGCGAGAGTCGGCGCGCCGGGGTGGTACCGTGGTTCGCCGTCGTGGCGACGTCGACCGTTCGCTCGCCGATGCCGATAGAACGGTCGAGGCAGAGTACTTCGTGCCATTTCTCGTCCACACGCCGATGGAACCGCCCGTCGCGCTCGTGGATGCGACCGTGCGTCCCGTGCGCGTTTGGGCGGCGACACAGGCGCCTAACGA
>JAOTTJ010000071.1 GCA_029864465.1 Gammaproteobacteria bacterium
ATCTCGGAGGATCAGCACGCTGCAGCAAGCGAGCTCAATGAAGGTCTGCCGGTCGAGATTCGCTTGCAGGACTATCGCGAGCTGTCCGAGCCGTTTGACCGGATTTACTCGATCGGTATGTTCGAGCACGTCGGTCACAAGAACTACGCAACGTATATGGAGGTCGTGCGGCGTTGTCTCGCGCCCGATGGGTTGTTCCTGCTGCATACGATCGGTGGCCGGCTGTCACAGCCACGCACAGATCCGTGGATCACACGGTATATTTTTCCGAACGGTGTGCTGCCGTCGGCCAGGCAGATCGCCAAGGCCGCCGAGGGCATCCTGATCGTCGAGGATTGGCATAATTTTCCGCAGGACTACGATCGCACGCTCATGGCGTGGTACGCGAATTTCGAGCGCGCCTGGCCCGATCTCGAGGCCAAGTATGGCGAGCGTTTCTTTCGCATGTGGCGCTATTACCTGCTCGCGAGCGCCGGGGGCTTTCGTGCCGGCGGCAACCAGCTATGGCAGATCGTATTCTCGCGGGACGGCGTGGCAGGCGGCTATACGCCTGACGCCATCAGGTAGTCCTGGCCCCATATCGGTGCGCGCAGGATTGCTCGTGTAATCGGTTAGACTATTGGCGTGGACGAGAAGGTTAGACAATGGCAGACGACGGGCGAGGTCAAGGACACCTTGAACCGTCAGTTGCGCGATCTGCGAATTTCGGTCATCGACCGTTGTAACTATCGCTGCCCTTACTGTATGCCCACCGAGATTTACGGCGACGGCTTCGAGTGGCTGCCGCGGCAGCACTGGCTCACGCCCGGCGAGATTAAGCGGGTTGCGGGGCTGTTCACGCAGCTCGGTGTCAACAAACTACGCATCACGGGTGGCGAGCCGCTGCTGCGCCGTGACATCGTCGACATCGTCGGCGCTTTGAGCTCGATTCCCGGTATCGACGATCTCGCACTTACTACGAACGGTACGTTGCTCGCCGAGCGTGCAGCTGGACTCAAGGCCGCGGGGCTCAGACGTATCACCGTGAGCCTCGACAGCATGGACGATCAGGTATTCAGTGCCATGAGCGGCAATCGCGGTGAGCTCCAAGGCGTATTGGACGGCATCGAGGCGGCTCGCCGTGCTGGGCTTGCCCCGATCAAGGTCAATGTCGTCGTGCAGAAGGGTAAGAACGATCACACCGTGCTTGATCTTCTGGACCACTTCCGCGGCACGGGGATCATCGTGCGCTTCATCGAGTATATGGATGTAGGCACGTTGAACGGTTGGAGCCTCGACGAGGTCATCACGTCGAAACAGCTCGTCGACATGATCTCCTCACGCTGGGCGCTCGAGCCGCTCGAGCGCAATTACCGTGGAGAGGTTGCGCAGCGCTACGCGTTTGTCGACGGTCAGGGTGAGGTTGGCTTCATCTCCTCGGTCAGCGCGCCGTTTTGCGGCGATTGCCATCGGGCGCGCTTATCGGCAGACGGAACGGTCTACACCTGCCTGTTCTCGACTAACGGCACATCGTTGCGCGAAGTGTTACGTAGCGGCGCAAGCGACGCCGACGTTGTCGGGCTCCTACAGAACATTTGGCGACATCGCGCAGATCGCTACAGCGAGTTGCGCGGTGGGGCGACGAAATCCAAGGCGGCATCGAAGGTCGAAATGTACCGGATGGGCGGCTGATGCTGACGCACGTGGATGCGGCTAACCGGCCGACGATGGTGGATGTGGGCGACAAGAACGTGACCGTACGCACGGCACGGGCGCGGGCGACCGTCGTGTTTCCGTCCGATGTGCTCGAGAATCAGCAAGCCGGTACGGAGCTCAGGACCAAGAAAGGACCCGTCTTCGACACGGCGATCGTCGCCGGTGTCATGGCCGCAAAGCGCACGGCCGAGCTCATACCGTTCTGCCATCCAATCCCGCTGGAGGATTGCCAGGTCAGCGTCGATTGGGGTGCGCCAGGCGAGGTCGTGATCGAGTGCGCCGTGCGTGCAACGCACAAGACGGGTGTCGAGATGGAGGCGCTCACGGGTGCGACGGCTGCGGCGCTGACGGTCTACGACATGTGCAAGGCGCTGTCCCACGGGATTCGCATCAGCGAAGTCAAGCTGCTCGCGAAGTCGGGCGGCAAGCGCGATTTCACTGTAGATGGTCCGGCATGATCGCCGTGACAGCTCGCTATTTCGCCGCGTTTCGCGACAAGGCCGGACAGGACACTGAAACGGTGCGCACGAAGGCCAAGACGGCGGGCGAGCTCTATGCCGAGATCGCTGCTGCGCACGGGTTCGCCGACACGATGACGCGTTGCAAGGTCGCGGTTAACGACGAATTCGCCGACTGGAACACGCGGCTCGCAGACGGTGACACGGTCTTGTTTTTTCCACCCGTGGCAGGCGGATGAGCTTCCGGATTTCCACTCACGCATTGGATCCCGGTCGGCTCAAGGATCAGCTCAGTGCCGATGCGGCAGGCGCTTGCGCCTGCTTCGAAGGCTGGGTGCGCAATCATAACGACAGCAAATCCGTACGCGCGCTCGAATACGAGGCGCACGAAGGTTTGGCCGTCAAGGAAGGCGAGAAAATCCTTGCCGAGGCAATCGAGAAATTCGACCTGCACGCAGCCGCTGCTGAGCATCGCGCGGGTACGCTCGAGATCGGTGACTGTGCTGTCTGGGTCGGCGTTTCGAGCTCGCATCGCGATGCCGCGTTTTCTGCCTGTCGATACATCATCGATGAGCTCAAGTCGCGATTGCCTATCTGGAAAAAAGAGTACTACGCCGACGGACATTCGGGTTGGATCAACTGCGTGACGGGACAGCCGACCGCACCGGAGTAGCTCGCGCGAACCGTATCCGTCGCCCCGCGCGACGCCCGAAGCCTAAGAAATCGCCGTTCCTCGGTTGCAGCCTAGCGACGCAACGCTTCGAGGTCCTGCTCCGTATCGATATCGATACCGGCTGCGGGCAGGGACACGGTCGTGATTCGTGCGCCGGGTCGCCGCAAGATTGCGCGCGCCCCGACATCGCCGCGCTCGTGCTTCGCTTCGCGCCAGAGCCTGCGCGGCAGAATCGCCGGAATGCCGAGCCGGCCGCCATAGCTAGAGGCGGCTGCGCGCTGCGGCTGCCGCGACCAGGCCGCGACCAATCGCTTGAGATCGGCCGGCGTTACGAGTGGTTGATCAGTGACGAGCAACAACGCTGCGCTTGCATCCGGCGGTAGAGCCTTAAGGCCTTGGCATAACGATCCAGCCATGCCGTCGCGCCAGCGTGAGTTGTCGACCGTTTGGACACCGGTGCCGCAGCCGCGCAAGGCCGAGCGCATACGGTAGCGATGTGCGCCGACAACCACGACGACCCGCCCTGGCGTCACCGTCTGCGCGAGATTCGCCGTCTCGCTCAAGAGCGTCCGGCCGTGCCGCCGTAGCAGTTGCTTCGGCCTTCCAAGGCGCCTGGAGCCGCCGGCGGACAGAATGATGGTCCATAGACCTATAACGCGGCCGGGCATGCGGCAACTATACTTGAGGCCATGAAGATCCGCCTCGGACTCGCGCGCGCGACCGAAGTACCTAAGCTCGCAGCAATGGCTCGATCCTTGGTCGAGCATGGGCTGCCGCATACCTGGGACGAGCAGCGGCTGTGTCGCTGCCTTGCAAACAGCGACTACGTCGCGCTTGTCGCACGCGACGGCAAGCGCATCGCAGGCTTTGCGGTCATGGAGTTTCTAGAACGTCGCGCGCATCTCGCACTCATGGCTGTCGATGCGGCTTATCAGGGTCACGGGGTCGGACGTGCGCTGCTCGCCTGGCTCGAGGAAACAGCGCGCACGGCCGGCACGTTTCTGATTCATTTGGAGGTCCGCGCCGGTAACGTCGATGCGCGCAAGTTCTATGAGCGCGTCGGCTTCATCGAGGCCGGGCGCCGGCGGAATTATTATGCTGGTGGCGAGGACGCGGTGCGAATGGCGCGTGATATCTCCGTCGCGTGATCGGCTTCAGTCCGTCTACTGACGCTCGAACCATGGGCGCCGCCGCTTAGGCGCGCTGCGCGCGAGAAAATGCTGGACGCGCGGCGGGGTCTCGCCACGGTGGAACGCGCGTGCGACCCGATTGAAATCGGCTTCTTCGACGGTTACGCGCTCGCGCCGGCGTAAGTGCTCAAGCCAGGTCGGATCGATGAAATATTCGATGTAGCGTCCGGGCTCGCGCACGTCCTGAAACAAACCCCAAGCGATGGAACCGTTGCGAAGCCGCATGCGGCGCACGTCGCGCATTGCGGCTTCGAAAGCGCGTGCTTCGTCGGGATCTATACAGTATTCGATGTTCACCATCACCGGACCTTCGTGCGCCTCCGGTTCGCCTGAGGCAGCGGGCTCATCTGCGATCTCAGCGAGCGTATGATCGGCGCGCGAATGTGCGGTCAGCCGCCAACGCGATGCGATCAGGCCGAGCACGGCGCCCGTCACAACCGCGGCCGTTAGTGCTGTCGTGGTGCTCGTCGCCGATGCCACACGGCCCCATGTCGCGCTGCCCACGGCCATGCTTCCCATGAAGGTCGCGATGTAGAGCGCCATACCGCGCGCCCTGACCCAGGCGGGCAGCGAGAGTTGCGCTTCGACCTGCAGGGTCGAGACGACGCTGATCCAGGCGGCGCCACCGACGACCATGATGCCGGCCAACGGCCAGATCACACGGACGTTTGCGAGCCCAAGCAATACCAGTGCGCCGGCGATCGTGCCGGCCGTGACGATCGCATCGCTCGACAGACGGCTGCGCAGGGTCGGTAGTGCGAGTCCCATGCAGACGGCGCCCGTTCCCATGCAGGTCAACAACAGACCGTAGACTTGCGGGCCGGCTTCGACCTCGACGCGCACGATGAGCGGCAGGAACGCGAACAGCCCGCTCATCATTGAGAAGAACGCGAGCGCTCGGACGATGACGGTCTGGAGCTCCGGCGATTGCCGCACGAAAGCGAGGCCCGTGCGCAATGCGCCGACGAAGCGTTCCGACGGCAGGGTGCTGCGTGGCTGCATGCTGCGGTAGCGGAGCATGACGATAAAGATAGCGATGAAGCTCAATACGTTGAGCAGGAAAACGGGTGCGGGCCCGGCAAGTGCGATAATTCCACCGGCGATTGCGGGACCGAGTGCGCGCGTGATGTTTTGTGAGATGCCGTTCAGTGTCACCGCGCCGATGAGCTGATCGCGGGGCACGAGGTCCGGGATCAGAGAGGTAAAAGCCGGCATCATCATGGCCGATCCCATGCCGAGTCCGAGCGTGAACGCAATCAGCGACCACGGCGTGATGGTCCCCGTGAACGTCATGAGCGTAATTCCCGTTGCCATGAGCGCCATCCATGCGATGGCCGTGAGGATGAACAGTCGGCGGTCGACGATGTCGGCCAGCGCACCTGCCGGCAGAGTCAGGAAGAACGCCGGGAGAACGACCGAGACCTGTATGAGCGAGACCATAAACGGGTCCGGAGCCAGCGTTGTCATGAGCCATCCGGCGCCGACGTCCTGCATCCAGGTGCCGACGTTGGAGACGAGATTCGCGATCCAGATCGTACGAAAGACGCGGTTCTTCAGCGGCGTCAACGCGGTCGTCGAGGTCTGCCCGGCGTCAGGCGCGCCGGCCGATCCAGTCATTGGGGTCACGAGTATGCGAAGCCTGCGGGGGGCGTTTGAGACAAACGCTATGATCTCACACGGCGAAATGACGGTCGAACTGCCGTTATTCTCGAATCCGCTCGAGCGGAATTCGGGGTCGAACCGCAGTTTCTGCAGATTCGGCTCAGAGCCGAATCCGTTGAATCCGGACCTGAGCCGATTGATTTAATTGCGGTCCGACGCCGATTTTCCTATGGTGGGTTCGCCATGAGTCAGGAGTCACCCAGAGAGCTCATCCCGTTGCACGTCGCGATCTTGACCGTGTCCGATTCCCGCACGCAAGCTGACGACACTTCCGGCGACTTGCTGGCAGGGCGCGTCGAAAAAACGGGGCACCGGCTGCACGGCCGTGCGATCGTCAAGGACGACGTCTATGCGATCCGCGCGGCCGTCTCGGCGTGGATTGCGGACTCGGCCTGCGAGGTAGTGATCTGTACCGGCGGCACCGGTATCACTGGTCGTGACGGCACGCCCGAGGCGGTTGCTGTTTTGCTCGACAAGGAAATCGAAGGTTTCGGCGAGCTCTTTCGTGCGATTTCGTATGCAGAAATCGGCACGTCGAGTCTGCAGTCGCGCTGCCTCGCGGGCGTCGCGAACGGCACCTATATCTTCTGTCTGCCGGGTTCGACGAACGCGTGTGCGACGGCATGGGACAAGCTCATCGCCCTGCAGCTCGATTACCGCACGCGGCCCTGCAATCTCGCCGAGCTCATGCCACGTCTCAAGGAATGAGCCACGCCCACAACAGTGGTAGGCTAATAACCGCTCGACAAGATACCCAGGGGTGGTCCGCGAGGACCTGAGAGGCCGGCACTGATCGGCCAACCCTTTGAACCTGATCCGGTTAGTACCGGCGAAGGGACGGGAAGACTGCTAATCCCCCATCGCTAGACGGACCGGATCTCGCTCTACGGAGGAGATCCGCCATGAGATTCGTGCTTGCTGTCGCGGCACTCGTGCTTGCCCTCGTTGCATCGGCACAAGAGCCGGTCACCGAGGAAATCATCGTCACCGCCGACTGGCGTGAGCAGGCGGCGGCCGCGCTCGCTGCCAACGTTTCCGTGCTCGACGCCGATACGCTGGAGGATGCCGGCGTGCAGCATTTCGAGGATGTTCTGCTGCTCGTGCCTAACCTGAATTGGTCCGGTGAGACCTCGCGCCCGCGCTTCTTTCAGATACGCGGTATCGGTGAGCGCGAGCAATACCAGGGCGCACCGAATCCCTCTGTCGGGTTCATCGTCGACGATATCGATTTCAGCGGCATCGGCATGGTGGCGACGCTGTTCGATGTCGAGCAGATCGAAGTGCTGCGCGGGCCGCAAGGCACGCGCTACGGTGCGAACGCGCTTGGAGGCCTCATCAACGTTCGAACGCGAGACCCCGGCACCGAGACTTCGATGAACTCGAAGATCGAAATCGGCTCGGACGGCCTCGTTAGCGGCGGTCTCGCCTTCGGCAGTTCGCTCGGCCGCGGCGATGCGGCCTATCGCGTTGCCGTTCAGGGTTTTCAGAGTAACGGTTTCCGCGACAACGCTTTTTCCGGTCGCAGCGATACCAACGGCCGCGATGAGCTTACGACACGGGTGAAACTCGCCTGGGCGGCCGGCTCGGATTGGGATTTCGCTGCGACGGCCATGCATATCGATCTCGATAACGGTTACGACGCTTGGGTCAATGACAACGGCTTCACCACGCGCACGGACGATCCCGGCAAGGATTCGCAACGCTCGAGCGCTGGCGCGTTGCGTGCACGATGGTCGGGAAATCCGAACTTCGATTTGATCAGCATCACGACGATTGCCGATTCCGACATCGAGGTCAGCTTCGACGGTGATTGGGGTAACGACGCGTTCTGGGGTGTGCCGTACGATTTCACCTCGGCGACGGCGCGCAAGCGCGAAACCTGGACGCAAGAGCTCAGGTTGCTGTCGCAGCCCGGCGCGGAGCTTTTCTCGGGCACGACGAGCTGGATCGCAGGCATCTACTGGCTCTCGCTCGAAGAGCACAATGACGTGCTCGAGCTCTACAATGCAGCGGTCTTTCGTGAGCTGGGCTCGGAGTTCGACGCAGACAGCCTCGCCGTGTTCGGCCAGCTCGACACGGACCTCGGGCCGCGCACCGCGCTATCGGTCGGCTTGCGCGGCGAGCGCCGCGATGCGAGCTACGCCGACTCAGATGCGCTCGCATTCTCTCCGAACGAGTCGATGGCGGGTGGTCACGTCTCGCTGACGCACGAGCTCAACGACGAGCTCACGTGGTTCGGCTCGCTCGTACGCGGTTACAAAGCAGGTGGCTTCAATATCGGCCCGAGTATTCCTGTGGATCGGCGCGAATTTGGCGCCGAGGCGCTCTGGAGTCTCGAGACGGGCCTCAAGGGCCGCTGGCGTGACGGCCGCCTGAGTGGCACGCTTGGCGTGTTTTACTCTTCGCGTCACGACCAGCAGGTCAGTACCTCGCTGCAGATCGACCCGCAGGATCCGCTGAGCTTCGTGTTCTTCACGGATAACGCAGCCGCGGGTTACAACTATGGCATCGAGACCGAGTTTGCCTGGCAGCTGAGCGGCAACTGGTGGCTCGACGGCAGCCTTGCGCTGCTGCGCACGAAGTACGACCGTTTCGACTCCCCGACCGTCGCGCTTTCGGGGCGTGAGCAGGCGCACGCGCCGAGTTACCAGTTCGCGTTCGGTGCGACCTATCGTTCCCCGAGTGGTTTCTTCACGCGTGTCGACTATCAGGGCCGCGATGCGTTTTTCTTCGATGATAGCCATGATCAGCGTTCGGAATCTTACGAGCTCGCGCATGTGCGCGCCGGCTATGAGTGGGAGCGCTGGGCAATCTCGGTATGGGTGCGCAACGTCTTAGACGAGACTTATGCCGTGCGCGGATTTTATTTCGCAAACGATCCTAACGATCCGTTGTTCCTGCCGCAGCTATACACACGCCTCGGCGACCCGCGCCAGGCGGGCCTTACGATGAGCCACAGTTTCTGAGGTATCCCATGCGCATTACGGCAGAGCTGAGTTTGTATCCGCTCCACGACGACCCGATTCCCACGATTCTCGAGTTCATCGATGGGCTCGACGAGAACGCTGATCTGGAAATGACAGTGAATCAACTGAGCACGCAGATCTGTGGTGAGCTCGAGGAGGTCATGCGTTGTGTGCGCGCTGCGCTGCAGCGCTCATTTGCCTCCGGGCGCCCGCAGGTGCTCGTTGCGAAGTTCTTGAACAGCGATCTACCGATTCGCGAGCCACCGGACCTCGAAAGTGCTCGTTGATTTGCTTGCTGGTCTGCGCGATTTCACGGCGGCCGAAGCGGCAGGCGTCGTGCTCGCGCTCGCGTATCTCGTGCTTGCGATCCGCCAGAGCAGCCTGTGCTGGTACGCCGCGTTCGCGAGCTCGCTTATCTATATGGCCGTATTTTTTGGCGCGAACCTGTACATGGAATCGGCATTGCAGGTTTTTTATGCCGCGATGGCCGTCTACGGCTATATCCAATGGAAGTACGGCGGTGCCGAGCACACTGGGGTAAAGATTACGACGTGGTCGTTGCGCCAGCACGCACTCGCGCTTGGTGTCATCGCGATCTCGAGTGGCTCGCTGGGCTGGCTCATGAGTCGGACCGATGCGGCGTTTCCGTTCGCCGATTCGTTCACAACCGTCGCGGCAATCGTGACGACCTTCATGGTTGCCCGCAAGGTTCTCGAGAACTGGCTCTACTGGTTCGTCATCGACGGGATCTCGGTCTTCATCTATATTGCTCGAGGGCTCCAGCTTACGGCGGTGCTGTTTCTCGTGTATCTGGTATTGATCGTCGTCGGCTTTAGGCGCTGGTGGCTCGACTGGCGTGCTCAATGAGCATGCCCACCAAGCATCGTGAGTTGTTGAGCGCGGCATACGGCGAGAGCGCATTAGTCGTCGAGCGCTTGAGCGGTGGGTTGCACGGGCGCTGTTATCGCGTGCAGGGTGAGGGTTTCGATCACGCGGTGCGCATGCCCGCACCCGATGAAGGGGCGTTCCGGCTCCCGGCACAGGCCGAACAACGCGTGCTCGTACGGCTTGCCGCGGGCGGCCTCGCGCCGGCCGCTGTCGAGCTCGGCACATCGCTCGGGCTCGTTGCGACCGAGTACCTCGAGGGCGCACGCACGTGGTCGCCCGAAGACGTCCGGCGGCTTGAGAACATCGACTATCTCGCGGCACGGCTCAAGGCACTGCATTCCTTTGAGCTCGACGTGCCCCCTTACGCCGGTGATGCCGCAGCCGAGGAATATACGCGGGCCGCCGCCGAACGCCTCGAGTTGAGCTCAGAGCAACTCAGTTGGCGGGACGAGCTGTTGCGGCTCTCGCACGCGTACGTGGCACGGTTCCCGCCCGAGTGTCCGTGTCATAACGATCTCGTCGCGAGCAACGTGCTTGATGACGGCGAACTCTGGCTCATCGACTTCGAGTACGCGGTTCTGAGCAGCCCGATACTCGATCTGGCCGGACTGGCCGGGTTCAACGACTTCGATGCAGATCAGCGCGCGCACCTCATCGGTGCCTACTACGCCCATTACGACGTGCCATTCACGACCGATGAGTTCCACGATGCGATACGGCTCGTGCGCCTGCTCTCGTACTTCTGGGTGTTGTCCTATGGTGCGGCCGAGAAATCGAAAGAGGACTTTGCGGCTTTTGCCGATGCCATGGCCTCGATGCTAAGGTAACTCGCTCAATTTGAAGGCGGACACTCGTCCGCACGGAATCGATCTCAGTGAAACACGTTACATTTCTCGGCCTCGGTGTCATGGGTTATCCGATGGCAGGTTATTTGAGCGAAGCAGGCCATCGCGTCACCGTCTTCAACCGCACGACCGAGAAGGCCGAGCGCTGGTGCAGTCAGTATCAGGGGCGCCGTGCGGCAACAGCGTCGGAGGCAGTCAAAGACGTCGACGCTGTATTCACGTGCCTCGGCGACGATCCCGACGTACGTGAGGTCGTGCTCGCGCCGGGCGGCGTGCTCGATTCGATGCCGTCCGGGAGCCTTTACGTCGATCATACGACCGCCTCGGCGGGTCTCGCGCGCGATATCGCCGCGGCCGGGGAGGCACGCAATATCGCTTGTCTCGACGCGCCGGTTTCCGGCGGACAGGCGGGCGCCGAGAACGGTGTGCTGACCATCATGGTTGGTGGGACCGAGGAAGCCTACGCTCGCGCCGAGCCGTTCTTGGGCTGCTACGGAAAGACAATGCGTTTGATCGGGCCGACAGGCTCGGGGCAGCTCACGAAGATGTGTAATCAGATCGCGATTGCCGGCGTCGTGCAGGGGCTTGCCGAAGCGTTGAACTTCGGCAAGCGCGCTGGGCTCGACGTCGAGGCCGTCATCGAGGTTATCTCGAAAGGCGCTGCGCAGTCGTGGCAAATGGAGAATCGCTGGCAGACGATGATCGAGGACAAATTCGATTTCGGCTTTGCCGTCGAATGGATGCGCAAGGACTTGCGCATCTGTCTCGACGAGGCGCGTAGGAACGGTGCCGAGCTGCCTATCGCTGCGCTCGTCGACCAGTTCTATGCCGACGTCGAGGGCATGGGTGGCAAGCGCTGGGATACGTCGAGCCTGATTGCACGCCTGAACCGACAGTAACGCATCGCGATGAATGATCTGCTCGCCGACCTGTTGAAGCTGCTCGAGCTCGAGCGCATCGAGAAAAACATTTTTCGCGGCCAAAGCCGCGACATCGGCGGCAAGCGCGTGTTCGGCGGCCAGGTGCTCGGCCAAGCCTTGACGGCAGCGAGCTATACAGTCGCGGATCGCCAAGCGCATTCGCTGCACGCGTACTTTCTGCGTGCCGGCGACGTCAAGGCGCCGATCATCTATGAGGTCGAGCGGGCCCGCGACGGTACGAGCTTCAGCAATCGCCGGGTCGTCGCGATTCAGCACGGGCGGCCGATCTTCAACATGGCCGCGTCGTTTCAGACGGCCGAAGCAGGCCTCGAGCACCAGGCGGACATGCCGGATGTGCCTGGTCCTGACAAGCTCGTGGATTTGGGCGATCTCACGGGCGATCGAGCCAATGCCGTCCCCGAGCGCGTGCGCCGTTTTCTGACGCGCGAGCGGCCCTTCGAGATGCGCCCAGTCGAAGGTGTCGACCTGCTATCGGCGTTGCCGCGTGAGCCCGTCCGTCATCTCTGGCTCAAGAGTATCGACGCATTGCCCGATAACCCGGATCTGCACCGCAATCTCCTCGCCTATGTGTCAGATTACCAATTGCTCGGTACGGCTACGCTGCCGCACGGTATTCATTGGGAGACAGGCAACGTACAGATGGCGAGCCTCGATCATGCGATGTACTTTCACCGGCCGTTTCGCGTTGACGAGTGGTTACTTTACTCGATGACGAGTCCGAACGCCTCGGGCGCACGTGGACTCGCCTACGGGCAGTTCTTCAATGCGAACGGTGAGCTTGTTGCCTCGACCGGCCAGGAAGGCCTGATCCGGATCTGGACCGAACGGGAATAAAGAAACTCAGTCGGCGTGGATTGGCGTCCATTGCGCCGCACGCCGGCGAATGCGGGTCGCGCGAGTTTCATCTTCATAGCTCACGGATTTCGGCGGCGGCAGATCCGGCGGGTAAGCCTGGAGCAGCTTCAGATTGATGATCGCGCGGGCGCCTCGGCTCGTCTCGATCGTCGCCGCTACGTAGTCGCCGCAGCGTTTGCAGAGTAGAAAATCAGCCGTCGCAAGGCCGAAGCGGTAGTGTTCGAGCGCCGCA
>JAOTTJ010000385.1 GCA_029864465.1 Gammaproteobacteria bacterium
AAGCATGGCTTGGCGGAGCGAAACTAAGATTTGGGAGCGCAATGAGACGCCGCTTCTGACACTGGGCCGGTAACGCGATCGTGACTAAAGACCCATAGTCTACCTGAACGAACGGCAGCTATTTGAATACTCGGGACACCCGAACGATATGTCGGAGTTCGGTCACAACGGGCCGTTCGTGAATCGGCGTTATTGGCTTGGTAGCTGAAACTTGGGAAATCGATGTATCTCCTCGGCCAGAGACATTGAAGATGCAATCATTCGCAGCCCCTTCCTGCACCGCGATAGAGGGTGATCTGGGAAGTCGGCGTCATAGATAGAATCGTCCGTCGCCAAGTCTCCGATAATGCTGTCTAAGTCATCTGCTTCACGCTTGCTGGCAAGAACTTGGTCCATGAGGACCGCCTCGCGTATTCCGGTCACTCCACGCTCTTCACACTGAATCTTAACTACGTAGCTGAAATCACGGAAAGGAACCGTATACGACCCTACGTATGTCATACCCGACGGAGTCTGAGGTACTTTCCCTATGACCCGAACTACCCACAAGTCGCCCGCCTGCTCAATTCCTGTTTCGACGACATTGCCTTGCATGAGAGCTCTATATTCTGCGCAGAATGCCTCGACGGTTGGTTGCTCCCTCGGCAGATCTGGCGAGACATCGTAGTAATATAGCCCTATTCCGTCGCCATCTGACGTGTACCAGACGCGAACACCATTCGTGACGCCCTGATGCTCCAGGCTCTCATCCTGCAAATTGAACTTGCCTAGCGGATCGTCGTCGCTTTTTCTTCGCAATAGTTTTGACAAAAATCCCACGGTGGCTATCCGTTAGCAGCTATGGCGCGAGCGTCCCGAAGAAGCCATCCAGCTACGCCTGTGGCAACTCAAGTGTATACCCTGGCCGGCAAGGTTCGGCCAATTTCGGACACTCAATTGAGCTACTTAATGCCCGTTCGCCGATTAGCAATGCAAGCTTCTAGTCTTCGATTCTGAAACCTATCCTGATCGTAACCTGCCAGTACTTCACAGCCGATTGCTCTATGTAACCGCGCGTTTCAGTGACATTGAACCAATCCATATGCTTTACGCTTTGGCCCGCCTTCGCTATGGCTTTCCGAATGGCGTCATCCGAACTCTCCGCGGATGAGCCCGTAATCTCAATTTGCTTGTAGACATGGTTCTCCATAGCTCGAACTCCTAGATCATCATTGTGAAAGCACACCGTTGCCGGAAATTAATTGACTCAGCGGCATAGACCCGAACGGCCAGGTTGGGTCGCACCCGGTCCCTCAGATTCTAACGCTGAATGTCCCGTTTGCGACCGCTAATGCCGGGTCTAAAACCGAATCCGGGGGCAACCTCCGTGCGTATTCGCCGACATAAGTGCTGAACCAGCTGTAACGGTGCAGCAGATCGACATCATTCGCTTGGAAGATCGACATCGGCCAGACGCTTCAAATACTCGATTTCGTCTGGGCGATCTAACGCTGACCAGTTCCTCCGCCGTTTCCGGATGCCAGACTTTGCGGAAAAGGACCATTTATCGCAAAATCGCGGAAACCACGACCGCTAAGATCGTAGCTTTCAAAGGTGGCAACGTTGCCACTCCAATAACAATCGAGGGCTAGAGGACGGAGTGAGCGAGTAGTGGCTGCTATCCAAGCCTCGGAGGGTAAGAAGCTCTATTACAAGGACCCCTACACACCGTGATATCGATAGTTGGCTAACCCCTATGGGCTTGTCTCAGAATAGGGCTCAAGGAGTTCAGTACGCTATTCCCCCCGTCGGACGTTGGCGAACGCCAGCTCTGCCCTTCCTCTTTGGAGCCGCGGACCCGAGAAAATCAAATTGAGCTCACGCCCTCAGTCATTGGCGCAATTGGCGCACTCATCACTGTTTGTTCTCTACGCCCCCCTGTTGATTTTGCTTGCGGCGGTGCTATCCGTTGCGCTTCAGGGTTTCGATTACCCCGGCAATAACAATATCTTTCACATCCCGATCGTTTTGGACTATGCGAACAGCATAGAGGGCCCCTCGGACGTTTTCTACCACTCTCTCAGTCGATATGTCTCCGGATTTTGGATAGGGATCTCTTACTTAGCGTCCGAGTCGAATATCTATTATCTATTTCTGACTGTCCACGTCGCGATCAGGGTCTTCACGATCTTTTTGGTGTGGCGGATCGTTCGCGCCCTGGGATGCGATGGCGCGCCAGCGGCGCTCTTTTGCTGTTTCCTCGCGTTCTTGCCCACGTTCCTCGGCGACTCGCCGGTTGGGCGGAACGAAATTCTCATTGGCTACCTCACGCACTCTCAGGCGGTCACGCTACCAATCCTGCTGTCCTGGCTTCTGCTGCTCAAGCGACGGTTTCTATGGGCGGCGGCGATGGCCGGCCTCGCATTCGACATCAACGCGTTTGTCGGCGCCTGGGGAGGCCTCGCGACCGGTATCGTGATGCTGTCGTGCTTGAGAGGCGAGCGCGTGGTCGTTCTTCTCGCGACGACCGTGAAAATGTTGGGCGTGTTTGTCGTCGTCGCCTCCCCCGTGCTGCTTTGGATCCTCGAGGCAACGCGATCGGTTTCGCCCCACGACGCGTTCGATTTTCGCGACTTCTTGCGGGAATACTTTCCCCACCATCACATGATCGACACGCACATAGGGGCCGCCGCGTCGCTGCTGCTTGCAATGCCCATCGGGTTCCTGGCAGCGAGGCATGTCGGTGCGAGGTGGTCGGCTGACCACCGACGCATCATCGTCGCGTTGTTTGCCACCTATTGTGCGGTCATTGTTGGAGGAATGATTCTTCCCTATGTGACGGACAGTCGACTCCTGCTTAATCTTTATCCACTTCGAATGGATTCTTATTTCATGTTTTTGCTTGGGCTCATCATCATCTCGTGGTGTGCGAAGTCATTCAAAGAAGACGATGAGGCTGAGCGAGCCTACGCCCTGATCGCCTGGTCGAGTTTGATGACGGGTAACATTTGTATGTTGCTGGTCGCATTGATTCTGGCCGGCGACAAGCCATCGAAATCGCGGATGCTGGCAACGTACCTGCCGTTCGCCCTGTTT
>JAOTTJ010000386.1 GCA_029864465.1 Gammaproteobacteria bacterium
AATCGTTCCTACAAGTCTAATCCTGTTAGCCATTCCAATATCCAATGCCCTTGTGCTCTTGCACTTGAAGCGTCACGTAGATTGATGGAAACCTACGATACCTACTGTCTAATTCCAGAGCACACCGAGCTCATACGGCCACTTGACCTGTTATTCTACTTTGACGATGTCGTCTATCATGATGGCGTTACCGACCATCCCATTCGTTCAGCGTCTGAAGCCGCGAATGCATTTTCTAATCTATTGCGGGATGGCGACTTCATCCGCTTTCAAGGCTCAAAGATCGATCGGACAGAAGGCGGATGGCTGTATCGACTAGAGGATGGAAGCCCCGTGATTGGGCTTTCGGGAGATGTCGATGTTTCAGGGGCCGTTTTCCGGCGGCTGCTGGAGGCGGCAATCCCGAATTGTCGGTGTTGCACATTGGGCGATCAGCCTCCCCCGAGCACAACGACGGAGTTCATGCGGCTCGCGGAGGCGCAGTCGTGATTAATTCCTCCGGTCGCTGCTGGCCGTAAGCCACCAGTCAGGACATTTGCATGGGAACGAAACTACCTCCGAAGGAGATGAGCCTCTACAAGAGAATCGACGAGATCCTATGGACGGATTGGGATCCATCGGTGTGAACGATTCGGAACAGGCCAGAGACGAAACCAGGGGCTACCTGCCACACATATTCCGGTTGGCCGTAGACGGAGCAGACCCGGATCAGATACCCAGAGAGCTCATGACTGCGATAGACGGCATGGGCTTATCCATTAACGAGGATCAGAATCTGACAATCGCGACTCGGATCATTGAGGCGAAGCAGGGGATTCTTGACTGAATGGCAGCCGTTTTCCGATCCTCGCGGCGTGTCGCCGCAGCGCCAAGAGGGATGCGCACTCGATGACTCCAGACGAAGATCAAGACTGATACGGGTCGACGTCACCCGTTCTTCAGTAGCGCTGAGAGAAAGAAAGACAGACGCTCACGCACGCCGCGTCAATCACTCACCATTACGCAATGCCTGAATCTGGTCATTCAAAGACTCGTACTGCGCCCGCTCTTCCGCTGACATCATTCCCTCGAGAAGATCGTCGTGCTCGTAGGGGTCGCGATCGAGGTCGTAGAGTTCCTCGCGACCTTCGTGCCGCAACAGTTTGTAGCGGTCATTGCGCATCGCGTAGTTTGCGTTCGCTACACCTAGAAAGCTGCCGGAGAAGACGTCCGCGTAAACCCAGTCGCGTAGCGACGGCAGTGCGGGATTCGAGAGATAAGGGACAATGCTGATGGAATCGACGGTGACCCCTTCAGGAACAACCTCCTCGACACTGATCTCGGCCATCTCGAGTATTGTGGAATAGAGATCGGTGGAGTTGACCAACGCGTCGGAAACGGCGCCCCGCTCGACACCGGGCCCCGTAACGATCAGCGGCACGTTGATGCCGCCTTGATAGACAGTGCCTTTCGCGCGTCCCCGTTCGAATGGCGGAATCACGGAGCTATTGGTCGTGCCGTTATCACCCATGAAAACGACGTAGGTGTTCTCGCGGACACTGGGCGCCATAGAATCCAGTACTCGCCCAATTTCCGTATCCATGGCTTCGATCATGGCGTGGAAATACCGGATCGGGTCTTCAGACGTATCCTGCGTCGGGCTCAGATCTGAGTAATCCGACTGCAGCAGTTCCTGCGGCGGCAGGTGCAGCGGCGTGTGCGGCAAGATGAAACTCAGCCACATGAACCACGGCTCATCGCCCTGCTCGGCAATCCACTCGATCGCAGTCTCGGTCTGATCGATTGCCGAATGGGTCGTCGTTCCCTCTACCTCGCCATTGAGGACTTTGCGCCAAGCGTAGTAGGAATCCTCGCCATGCATGATGACCGAATAGAAATCGATACCGGCATTCTTCGGGTGCTGTAGCCAACCGTTGTCGCGGTCCGCGAGATGCCACTTGCCGATCGCAGCCGTGCGATAGGCGCCGTTGGCCCCTGCGTCTAAAGCCATCGGCAGCATGAACTCAGTCGTGGGCAGCCCGCGGCTCACGGGGTTGCCGGCATTACGGGGCCTGCCGGGCGGTTCCCAGGGTGCCGACGCCGGTTTGGCTGGGGGCGGCGGCAACGGCCCAGAAGCGCCGCCGTCTGCGGCGGGTGCGATCGGCCTGCCCACACCCGTGCGAAACCCGTAACGGCCCGTCATGATGGTCGCGCGTGTAGGAGAACAGACGGGCTGGGACCAGACATTTCGAAAAACGACACCGTTGCGGGCGAGCGCATCGATCGTCGTCGTCGTCGGTGCCGTCGCGCCCAGGCCATAGACGGACAGCGCCTCGACTCCCATGTCGTCGGCCAGAATCAGAAGAATATTTGGCGCGGCAGTCGCCTGATTCGCCGTGCTCACCCAAACTAGTGTTGCCAGCATCCAGAGTGATCGCATACCAATATCCCCTAAGAATCGCCGATTAGTCTTCGAGCAGTCCCTTTAATGATCGGAGGAAGGCTGACCCCAGGTCAAGCGCGTCAAGGCATCGCGAAAGATGGGCGCTATACTCCATCACTGGAGCATCGATTTTCGAATTGGAGACAACCATGCGCGGTTTAATCATGTTCGTCAGTGGAGCGCTCGTGGCGCTGCTGATTCAGACCGCCATCGCGCAAATGAACCCAGGTGTCGTTCAGCTCAATCACGTCGGCGTCGCGGTCGCGGACATGGATGAGTCGATCGCCTTCTATACGGAAACGATGGGCTACGCGGAAGCGTTTCGCGTGACGAACGATGCGGGCGAGCCCGGTCTCGTCTATCTACGCGTGAGCGAAAACACGTTTATCGAGCTGACGCGAGCAAACGACAATACGCCGCCCGGACTTAGCCATTTCGGCGTTCAGGTCGAAGGCATGGACTCAGTCAAAGCAATGTATGAAGGCCGTGGCGCTGAGCCGACCGAGACGCGCCGAGGCCGTACTCAAGCGGTTCTGTCGGACATTTTCGACCCGCAGGGCGTGCGCATCGAGCTCTCGGAATATCCACCGGATTCTCTGCAGGGCCAGGCGCTCGCAGGCGAGATCCAGCTCGACTA
>JAOTTJ010000387.1 GCA_029864465.1 Gammaproteobacteria bacterium
TCTGTGGGCCGGCGATTGGGCGCTCGCCGAATCGGCCGTCGCGGCAATGTCCGAGCGAGCACGGATGTCGGCAACTTGGCGGTACTGGGCGGCGCGGATTGCCGAGGTCCGGCACGGGCGCGGGCACGCAAGAGCGGGGTATGAGTCCCTGTTAGGAGATGACAACTACTATTCCGGCCTCGCGGCGGCACAATTGCGGCGTCGATTGCGGCCGAACCTCGAGCCGCTGCCGCGCGACACGGTGGTCGTTACGACGCTCGGCAGCCAGGCTGCTTTCATGCGTGCGCGGGCGCTTTTTGACATCGGCCTTCCCGTCGCAGCGCTGCGCGAGTGGCGCTACGGATTCTCGCAGCTGGACACAGACGCTCAGCGCCAGGGCATACATCTCGCTGCCGATTGGCAACGATATGACCTGGCTGTCGCGACCGCGACGCGGTTCGGCGTATTCAACGATTATCGATTGCTCTATCCGATGCCGTTTGGCCAAGAAGTTCTCGCAGCCTCGGAGTCGACGGATCTTGCTATCGAGCTGATCTACGGTGTGATCCGCCAAGAAAGCCTGTATAGGGCCGATGCCGTCTCGAATGCCGGCGCACGCGGCTTGATGCAGCTTACGCCTGGCACGGCGGCGCAGATAATCAGGCGCTTGGACGAGCCGAGCGCGCGCAGCCGGGATCTGTTCGATCCTTTCGTGAACATTCGTCTCGGCACTGCTGAGTTGAATCGCCTTTTGGCGCGCTATGACGGCGCGTTGGCGGTCGCCCTGGCCGCGTATAACGCCGGTCCAAATGCGGCAGAGCGCTGGTTGCCAGAAGATACGCTGGATGCCGATGTTTGGGTCGAGAACATCCCATTCAATGAAACGCGCGGTTACGTGCAACGCGTTTTGTGGAACGCGCTCGTCTTTCGTTGGCTGGAGACCAGCCGCCCGCAGGCTACGCGAGACTGGCTAGACGCTATTTCGCGTCGGCTCGTGGACGATCGTTTTTGATTCCGAGTCGGATCTACTCCTTTCCACTTCGCGTTCGAGGGTCCACGCAGCCGCCGGCGGTGAAACGCGCGGTGGTAGCTCAGTGCTTTTCGCCGGAATTCTATAGGCCTCCGATCCGGTCATTCGGCGAGGCAGAATACGGGTCAGGCGCTACGCGCGTCGCAATTGGCTCGATTCACGAGCAACTTGCTGCTCCAGGCGAGGTAGAATCTCGAACGTTGGGATAATCACAACAACGGGGAATCCAAAGATGCGCACGGTATTACTGACTCTCTCTTTCTTGGTGTTCTCGGCGGCTGCCAACGCCCAAATGAAAGGCGGCGATGACATCACCGGGCCGTATGACGTCGTTGCCGGCTGGCCCGAGAACGTCTGTGGAGACGGTTGGCAGATCGGCTCGACCGGTGGCGTTTGGGCTGAGCACGCCGATCGTATCTACGTGCTACAGCGAGGCTGTCTGCCGGAACTACCACCCTCGAACCAGATCGTTCCGGGGCGCAATGCGTCCGGCTATTCGTTTGCGGCGAGCGACCCGGCGCGCCACCCGCGGCCAGGCCTGCATCTGATGATCTTCAACCGGGACGGTGAGATGATCGACAACTGGGATCATCTCGACGACCTCATGGTCCGCCCGCACAGGGTCGTCATGAACCCGCACGATCCCGAGAACCATGTCTGGATCGTCGATGACGGCGCTCACCAGATTCATAAGCTCACGAATGACGGGGAGATCGTCATGACACTCGGCGAGTTTCGTGTGCCGGGTGACGATGAGAACCACTTCAATAGACCGACGGACATCGCGTTTCTGGCGAACGGTGATTTCTTCATCAGTGACGGTTATCGCAATACGCGGGTCGCCAAGTTCAATGCCGACGGCGAATTTCTGCTCGACTGGGGAGAGCCCGGCACAGGCCGGAGCCAGTTCAATACGGTCCATGGGATTACGGTCGACGCACAGGACCGGATCTACGTAGCGGACCGCGCCAACTCGCGCGTGCAGATCTTCGACTCCGAAGGTAAATATCTCGACCAGTGGAATGACATTACGTATCCGTATTACATCCATGTCTCCAAGGATCAACATCTCTGGGTTGGTGACGGCCGCACGAACAAGATTTTGAAATACAACCTCGACGGTCAACTGATCAACTACTGGGGTACGTTCGGTACGCTACCGGGCGCGATGTGGGGACCGCATCAATTCAGTGTCGACGACGAGAACAATCTGTATATCGCTGACGTTCATGTCGGGCGTGTGCAGAAATACACGCCGAAGCCGGGCGCCGATCGCGACCGGCTCATGGGCCAGAAGCCCTAATTCATCGCTTGGTGGCATGCAGCGGCCCTTTCGGGGGCCGCCGCATGCTGTGATTTAGGATCGATAGCGCTGTGCAGATTGGTTCGCGAGGCAGCGTTAGGAGCTAGGCATGACACGCACAGTCGTTTTTTCGTTCGTCCTCGCAGGCACGTTGTTTGCCACATCGGTAAGCGAGCCCGCCCGCGCGGCGCGGTCTGTCTATCCGACCGGCACGACGATCTACGACCCGGATCGAGCCTGGAGTGGTTACGTTGTGTTCAACACGTCCGGTGAGCAGGGTGCTGTGCTCGTCGATATGAACGGCACGGAGATCAGGCGCTGGCGAGACCTGCGCGTCAGCTCCAGCGCCGTACGAATATTGCCCGGCGGTCATATCGTGAATGGTACGGTTACTCGAGAACCGCATCAGGAGACCGTCGCGCTCGTTCAGCAGAACTGGGACGGCGAGGAGGTTTGGCGCTTCGACCGCGCGGAGCAGGTGCAGACCGAGGCTGGAGAAACGATTTGGGCCGCCCGTCAGCACCACGACTGGCAACGTGAGGGCAGTGCGGTCGGCTACTTCGCGCCGGGCAACGAGCCTCTGATCGATCGCGGTCGCACGCTGATTCTTGCCCACAAGAATGTCGTGGCGCCGGCGGTTTCGGACAAGCGTCTCGAAGACGACTATATTTTCGAAGTGTCGTGGGACGGCGAGATACTCTGGGAGTGGCTCGCGAGCGATCACATAGATGAATTCGGCTTTTCC
>JAOTTJ010000072.1 GCA_029864465.1 Gammaproteobacteria bacterium
CGAAGTACGCGCTCATTATTGCGTTCACGCTGGCCGTGCCCGAGATCGCCCCGGCACACCACAGCGCCACGATTTTCGACCGGCAATCGGTCGTGGCGTTTCAGGGTACCGTGACGCGGTTCACCTGGGCGAACCCGCATGTCTATATCCATGTCGAAGCCCAAGACGATGCCGGTGGCCTCGTCGAATGGGAAATCGAAACCGATGCGACACCGATACTGACCCGCAGCGGCTGGACACGGGATTCGTTCGTTCCCGGAGAGCAGGTTGCGGTCCGAGTCAATCCCGACAAGAACGCTCAGCGTCAGCACGGCTTGTTGATCTCTATTTCCAAGAGCGACGGTGCAACGTTGACGGCGCGGTCGTATTTCCTGCGTGGTGCGAACGATACGCAGTCGCTAGCCCGCGCCTCTGACATGTCGGGCGTTTGGGAGCTCAGTGTTCTCGATTTCGAGCCGTTCTATGCAACGTGGGCCGAGGTGCCGCTCACGGAGAAGGCAATCGCCGCGCAGGCGGCTTACGACATCCTGACGGAGAACCCTTCCGCGCAGTGTATTGCGCCGCCTACGCCAACCATGCTGGCTGCGCCCTATCTCAACGAAATTGAGCTTGGCGAGGACGTGATCTTCATCCGAAATGAGCGCTTCAACGTCGAGCGCACCATTTATATGGATGGACGCGGTCATCCCGAGGGCGGTGAGCGCAGCAACCATGGCCATTCGATCGGCTGGTGGGAAGATGATGTCCTGGTCGTGGACACTGCGAATTTCGCCGCAAACCGTGCGCCGTTTTTCGGCAGACCCGCGCGCGCCGAGGGTGTCCCGTCTGGCCTCAGCAAACATGTCGTGGAGCGGTTGCAGCTCAGTGAGGACGGTACGCATATCGTTATCGATGTCACGCTGGAGGATCCCGAGTATCTCGCGGAGCCGTTCATCGAAACGCTGAGGTGGTATTACGCACCGCATTTCGAGTATCTCGGATTCGATTGTGATCCGGAGAACGCCAGGCGTTTCTCCGGCCAGTGAGCCTGGCCCGATATTCCGTGTAGTCTCAGCGCAACGCCGACAGTCGATCGGCTACCGGCCAAGCTGGACGATGGAAGGCGGGTCCCGAGCCCTTCCTCTTAAGTCAAATACGCGTCGCCTTTCCTCACGGCGGGTCGTCAGGATTTGCGGATCGGGCAAATTGTGAAGGCTATCTCAGCGCAATTGCTCCGCCGATGGCCACAATGATGTGATCGGGAGGACTCCGTAATGAGACCGATTACGATCGCAGTTCTGGCTTTCGGCCTCGTTGCCAATGCGCACGCCGATGTCTGGAAGTGGGTGGATCAGTTCGGCGAGGAGCATTTCGTCACCTCGGACAGAGCCATCTACACCTGGCTCGAGGGCAGCGAAGTGCATTTCAGCGATAAGCCGGAACATCCCGATGCACGGCCAGTGCAGCTCGTTTGGCATTCACGCGGCACTCTCGCAGATGTCGAAGAAGCGGTCCCGGCGGAGGACCCCAACGCGGTTCCGGGTGAGACGCCCGAGGAAGCAGCGGCAAGACGGGCTGCGGAGTCCTACTACTGTAGCCAGGCCACGGAGATCCTGACGACCTACCGAAACGCCCCGCAGCTATATAGAACCGGCGAAGACGGTGAGCGTTACTTCTTGACGGTCGCCGAGGAGGCGGAAGCGGTCGCAGAAGCTCAGGCCGGTGTCGATGAGTTCTGTCACTAGCGCACCTGCGCGGCGCTAACGCGTCGCTGTCCCACGGAATCGATCTGTCCCCCTGACTCGGGAGTTCCCACTGTCCTCCCGGGCAGGTCGGGCGTAAGATCGATGAAAGCTCGAGCCTTGCTGCGTCAGCGATCGAGCTCACTACAACTGTTCGCAAGGGGACGACAATGAATCGATATTCCACCGAACGCCGCGAACTCTTGAGGGCGATATCGGCCTTCGGAGCGGCTGCAACAATTGCCCCCGTTATCCGGGTCCCGTTCGTCCATGCGGCCGATGCACCAGCCTACGATCCCTCCGCTAGATTCGAGCTCAACGTCCGAGAAGTCGAGTTCAGGGTCAACAGCGCCGGGCGGCAGCTCATGGCTCGCATCTATGAGCCCGTCGGGACCGGGCCGTTCCCCGTCATGCTCGATCTGCACGGTGGCGGCTGGAGCCGTAGAGACCGCCTCGCCGAGGAGCCGATGGATCGGGCGATTGCCGAGAGCGGGGTGCTTGTCGTCGCCATCGACATGACCCGGTCGGGGGAAGCGCCGTATCCGGCTGAAGTGCAGGACGCCAACTACGGCGTGCGCTGGCTCAAGGCGAACGCAGCCTCGTGGAACGGGGATGCGTCGAAGGTCGGTGTCTTCGCAAGCTCCAGCGGCGGACACACCGCCCAGCTACTGGGTCTGCGGCCGCACGATCCGCGCTACAACGCGATTGCGTTGCCCGAGGCGCCGGACGTCGATGCCACCGTGGATTTCGTCGCTGCGCGATCACCGATCAGCGACACGTTCGCGCGCTATGAGAACGCGGTAGCGAGAAACAACGATCGTATGGTCCTGAACAATACGACTTACTTCGATCCGTGGGAGACGATCCACGAATCGAATCCACAGGAGATTCTCGATCGCGGGGAGGACGTCTCCCTCGTGCCGATGCTGATCATGCAGGGCGATCTCGACGACAACGTGCTGCCCGAAGTCCAGGTGAGGTTTGCGCAGACGTACAATGCGGCCGGCGGCGATTGTCAGCTGGAAATGTTCAAGGACTCAGTGCACCGCTGGACCGAGGAGGAAAGCTCGGAAACCGACCGTGCCCGCGAGACGGTCAGGCAGTTCATCGCGCGTCAGCTGGGCTCTTAGGGAAGTGCCCTGCACCTGCAGCGTGTCGACGCTCGCCGTCTCGCGGACTCGCAGCGCTAGCTTTTGCCGCTAATCTTTGTCTCGGGCCTACTGCTGCAGAGACAAGAAAATCTCGCGCTGCGTGTTCCAGCGCTCGGCCAGCGCTTCCTGCTTCGTGACCTCGTTGTTATACGCTGCAACGGCCAGCGCGCGATCTTCTTCGGTTCGATCGTCGTCCTCGTAGATTTCCTCCAGGCATTCGAGCGAGTCGGTGCTTTCCTGCACATAGCCTTGAACGAGCCCTTGTGTCTCCACCATGAGCTCCATCGTCGCGCTGTTCGCGTCGGGCACGATCGGTTCTGTCGGTAACTCGCACTCGGCCACGAGCGCCGCGAGGCGCTGCCCGATCAGGGTCTCAGCGGTCGTGGCTGCCTCGAGCTCACGCGCCAACGACATCGCCGCGAAGTAGTCTTCGCTCGTGTTGTTGGCGACCCGCAGATATTCGGTGACGGATTCGAACGCGGCCGGATTGTTGCCGACGGCGATTAGCACGTTCGTCTCCGCCAGCAGTAGCTCGGGGTCGAATCCGCCGCAGGCTGCGCGGTATTCGGTGAAGTGCGCAGCGGCTGCATCGTTGTCGCCGGTGGCAACGGCGCCGTCGATATCGGTTTTGAGGGCCGCGTGGCGTTCTTCTGTCGAGCGGTTCGGGTAGCGATCCGGCACGACGCGCGCCATTGATGTGACGGCGATCAGCGGGTCGGTGACGTCTGACGCGAACGGGCCGCTGGCGCCGGTCGGCAGCGCGGCGATGTTGTCCAGGACCGACATGCCCTCGCTGACGCGCCCGAACACGGTATAGCCGACGCGGCCGCCTGTGGCATTCAGTGACGTGTTGTTCTCGAGGTTCACGTAAAACTGAGAGGTGGCTGAATCCGGATCCTGCGTCCGTGCGGCCGAGAGCGTGCCGCGGTCGTTGCGCAAACCGTTCTCCGATTCGTTTCTCACCGGGGGCAGTGTCGGTTTTTGGCGATATATGCGCGAGAAGCCGCCGCCCTGGACTACGAAACCTTCGATGACGCGATGAAATACGGTGCCGTTGTAGAAACCGCGGTCTACGTAGTCGAGAAAATTCTCGGCGTGCGCGGGAGCCTGCTCGTCGAACAGCTCGATCGTGAAGTTGCCAGCATCGGTGCAGACAGCGACGTCGGTCGCGTTGGCCGTGCCTGCATGGCTCAAGGTCAGAGCGGCGATTATCAACGAAGATGCAAGGCGGCAGTCCGGGGTCATTTCGAATTCCTCATGGTCGGGTTCGCAGCAGGGCTCAGTACTCGGTGCCGGCTATGCACTCGTATGGCTCGACGCGCACGTCAGGCAGCCACACCCAGAATCGGCTCATGACGATTGGCTCCATGAACGTTTCCGGATCGGTCACAGTGACCTCGTACTCGAGCCGTCCGCCGTTTTCGGTCGGCGTAAACCGCTCGACGAGGTGCGCTTGTTCGCTCAAGGGCACGCCACCAGAGAAAAAGCCCCAGTTGATGTGGGCGGTATCCACGACCAGCGTCTCACCGTCCCAGCGACCTGTGGAATGTCCATAGATCGACGGCGTCGGTGCCGGTGCCGTTGCGGGATTCACATAGATCGTGCGCAACGTATCGTATTCCTCGAGGCGTAGCTCGATCGTGTCGCCTCGATCGTGAAACTCCATCGGATAGGGATTGCTCATGATTGCGGGCATGCCCTTGAGGCCGCAGTTGAGCAACGGATCGTCGGTAAGCGGGTCGTAAGCGTCCCTCGCAGCAATCGCTGCTTGCGTCAGTGGATATTGCGCGAGCGCGATCATGGAAGTTCTGCCCACGAGTGTCGTGCTCCAAGCACGAAAAATGCCGCGTTCCTCAGCCGATGTATCGCCAGTTTCGGCAAACCAATTCTCGGTCGTTCCCCACATGCGATCCGACCACAGCAGATCCGCCGGCGTCGGCTGGAACTTGAACACGAATTCCTCGCCGTTCGGCAACAGCATGTTATTGACGAACAAGCCTTCGCCCCGGCGCGACGGCCAACCCGCGACTCTGACGTGATCGCCGACCTGGATAAACGGATCCACCGCGCCTAGACGGCGCATGATGCTCAGCGAATGGCTCTCGAGATCGAGCTCCTCGCCGTCTGCGGTGGCAAGCGTGAACAGAATATGCGGGTTGCGCCACGCGATCCGGGTGATTTCTCCTTGCGCCTCCAACGTGGTCGAGGCGTCGAAGTTGGCTGCGACGCTATGGTGGCCCAGGGCCGGCGCGGCGGCCAGCGCGCACAAGATACCGAGTCGATGAATCCACATAGCCACGTCTTTCGGGTAAGCCAGCCTCAATGATAACCGGCGTGTGCTATGTGTAGAAACTGCTCCGAACGCTACGCGTGGCGTAGGGTTAGCGGACAGCCGCCGTTGCGGCCAGCCCCGAATATGTTGAATTGTTCCAACCAGTACCGACGTCACAGCCATCTCGTTCAGTTGCTCGCTATCGTGTTGCATAGCTCGACGGCAATGGACCGTCGCGGAAAACGGTGGCGTAGATATGATCAACTCAGCATCGAGGGTCACGGCGGTCGGTCGCGCGGCGCTGCTCGCGTTTCTTTGTTTCGCATCGATCTACGCGGTCGATGCCAGCGCGCGCACGCTGGAAGAGGAGCAACAGTGTCTCGCGCTATCGATCTACTGGGAGGCGAGAGGCGAGAGCCGTGTCGGCATGTTCGCCGTCGGATGGGTCGTGCTCAATCGTATCTACGACGGTCAGTTCCCGTCGACGCCGTGCGATGTCGTGCGGGAAGGAGGCGAGAGGCCTCCTTGTCAGTTTTCCTGGTGGTGCGACGGTAGAAGCGACCAACCGAGAGAACGAGACAGTTGGATCAGGGCGCTCCTCGTCGCTGCGGATCTTCTGACCAATCCGCCGCCGGATCCGACCGGCGGCGCGCTCTTCTATCACAGTACCGACATCCGAGCGCCATGGGCGAGACCACGCGCCCGCACCGCGCGCATCGGCGCGCACGTGTTTTATCGATGACGCTGCACGAAAGAGCAGAAATCTGAGGCTTGTTGGCGTCGAACGGCCCGACCGCGATCCCTGATCACCGCACGTCGAGACACATCAGGTCTTCAGCAACGGTGACCAATCCGGTGTAGTTCTCACGCAGGAATCCCAACCGGGTCTCGAGCTCCTCGGCCGACGGTATGTTGAGGTGGCTGACCAGCACCTGACGCGCGTTGGCTGTCGCCCCCATCTGACCCCAGACGCTGGGCTTGGCGTGCAGCGCGGCGATCATTCCCGTCGAGTTCTCTGGCCCGCCGAAATGAACGACGAGAATATCGACGTCCTTGGCGAGCTCGGCGAACGAGGGGTTGGAGCCGTTTTGATCGCTCGCGAAGGCGATGCTGCTGCCGCCGACGTCGACGCGATAGCCGATCGTCGGCACCGAGCCGTGCGGAACGCCAACGCCGCGTACGAGGACATCGCCTTCGCGGTAGATCTCGATGGGCTCCGCGTTGGTCACATCGACCGTTATGGTTTCGAGCTCGACGCGCGGTGCGAGGATCTCGAATGCGCCGCCTGAGCCAAACAATGAATTTAGAAACTGCTCTATCGACGGAAACACGTCGCCTGCAGTCGGCCCCGAGACCCTCGTTCTGCCGCCGTCCGGCCAGAGCAAGGCCGGCAATTCGGCCGAGTGATCCGGGTGCAGGTGGCTCAGCGCAACCAAGTCGATATCGTCGAAGTTCGCGCCCGTCTGATGAAATGGGTCTTTCGTGCCCCCGCCTGCGTCAACGAGGATTCGGCCGATGCCGTCTATCCACACGAGATATGACGCCGAAGCGCGCCCACCCGAAGCGCGCGGCCCACCGGAGCCCAGAACCTGCAGCTGCACGCGTGATGCGCCGGGCTCGAGGCAAGCTGTCCAGCCACTCGTAGAAATGGTGAAGCTCAGGATTGCCGCGGCGCAGCTCAGAGTGTGTTTCATCGCATCTATATCCGGTTACTCAGTTGGGGGTGGCTAGAGGAACGCAGCCGTGGCGAAGTCGCCGTGCTACCAAGCTCTGCCCGGTCGCTGCCGGCTTCGAAGTTGCGAGCGTTGTGCCTTGCAGGCCGAATTTTCTAGAGACTCGAGGATACCATCAGGGACACGCGACGCGCCTTCTGCGATTCGGCCCTCGGAGAGCTCGGCTGGTCGCAGATCGGTCAGGGCCGGCGGCCGTTGTTTCTCGATGAGCGCAACAGTTCTGCGCCAAGTTGCAGAAATGCGTCCTCGTCGGCCGTAGAGCGAGGAAGAATTCGGAGGTTGGATTGAGGTTTACAGCTACGAGCGCGAATTGTCCGCCACCGGCGTCTGCGCAAAGTCGTCGAGCCACGCGATGAACGCTTGCTGCGGCAGCGGGCGCGAGTAGTAATAACCCTGGAGCCGATCGCAGCCGAGCGAGCCGAGCGCCGAGGCGGTCTTCGCGTCCTCCACGCCCTCGGCGGTTACGGCCAGTCCGAAGCTACGCGCGAGCTCGATGACGGCGCGGACGATCTGCTCGTCACCCGCATCCTCCAACATGTTGACGACGAAAGATTTATCGATTTTCAGCTCATCGGCAGGAATATTCTTGAAGTACGCGAGCGATGAGTAACCCGTGCCGAAATCATCTATAGATACATGTACGTCGAGATCCCGTAGCTCTTTCAATACCTGCAAGCTGGCCTCGGGATTGGCCATGATGGCGCCTTCGGTGATTTCCACGAACAGCCTCGCTGCTTCAGCACCCCACATGCCTAGGGCACCGAGGATCATCCCGGGCAGATCGACTTGATCGATGACCGTCGGTGTGACGTTGATCGCCACGCTGAGCTCGCCCCAATGCGTCGGCCAGTCGGCCGCTTCCCGCAATGCCGAATTCAGGACGAAGCGCGTGATCGGTTCGATTCGGCCCGTCCTATCCGCCATCGGTATGAAGATGTCCGGAGAGATCAAACCCCGGTTGGGGTTGTGCCATCGGATCAGGGCCTCGGCTCCGCATGGTGTCAGGCTCTCCGTCGAGATTTTTGGCTGGTAGTGGAGCTCGAACTCACCTCTGGCGATGGCGAGGTCCAGCTCGATCTCGAGGCCCAGGGCATCGGCGATGTCGTTCGATTTCTCTTTGGAATAGAGCTCGTACGCTGTGTTGTTCTCCACCGCGGCCAACAATGCAGTTTCGGCGTGTTGCAGGAGCTCTTCCGCACTCGTGGTGTGCTGCGGGCTCATGGCCATCCCACAACGCGACGCGGCTGCAACGTTGTGGTCGCCGAGGGTTACCGGCTGCTCCAGAGTCTGACTCATCTTGCCCGCGGCCAGCATCAGGTGCCCGTCGTTGTGTGCCCCGTTGACGATGACCGCGAACTTGGAATCGCTGATTCTCATGGCCACGTCGCGCGCTCTGATGGTCTCCCTGAGCCGCGTCGCCAAGGTCGAGATGAGATTGCCGCCCATCCTGTGGCCGAACGCGGACACGAGGCGATCGAAGTTCTCTATGTGCACTATCAGCAGGCCGATGGATTTATCTTGCGGCAGGTCTTTCATGGCGTTGCATAGCACCGAGATCAGGACGCTCGGGCTGGTCTGATTGACCGGTGTCGATTCCATTCTGAAGCGCCTAGATGTAGTACTCACCGGGATCGACCCCGTAGGCACCGGGCGCCAGGCCTTGTTCGATCCACAGCGAATGCTGCCCCGCTTGGTCCGATAGCTGATTGCGCAGGTCGACGATCGGGAATTCCTGCAGCTTCTCCTTGTCGCGATCGAGAATGAGCATGACTTTCGGTCGAAGCCGCCGGATACGATTCTGAGCGACGACGACGCCGACCTCACCGGTGTTCAGTTCCACCAGCGTCCCGACCGGAAAAACACCGATCGCCTGCACGAACTGCTCGACGACTTCGGCGGGGAACTCGACCCCCGCAAGCTTGTTGAGCTCCCTGACGGCTAGATAGGTAGAGACGGGCTCGGCGTAAGGTCTCGGCGTGGTCATCGCGTCGTAGGTGTCGATGACGCCGGCTATCTTGGCAAAGATCGGGATCTGGTTCCCCGAGAGGCCTTGTGGATATCCTGTACCGTTGTGACGTTCGTGGTGATGCTGAACCATCTCGATTACGCGTGGATCGATGTCGTCCATGGCGGATACGATCTCGACGCCGAGTCTCACATGATCCTTTAGCTGCGCCATTTCGTCTTCGCATAACGGTGAGCGTTTGGTCAGAAGCTCGCTGGATACCTTGGTCTTGCCAACGTCCATGAAGACGGCACCGATGGCGAGAATGCGCAGATCCTCTTTCGGGATGCCGAGATGCTTGCCAAAAATCATCGCCCAGACCGCCGAGGCGACAGAATGGTGGTAGACGTAGTCGTCCTTCCTTTTCATCCGCGTAAGCCAGGACATCGCATCCTCGTTGCGGGTGATGCTGTCGATCATCGGGTCGATCGTGCGCTGCAAGCTGCTAACGTCCGGAATTTCTCCCGACTTGAGCTTCGACAGAAACCTCGAGATCGCGCCCGAGGTCTGGTTGTAGGCCTCTCGGGCAACCGGAATTTCCGCTTTTAGCGCCGCGGTTTCGTGCCGTATCCGGGTGGCCGCCGACGTATCGGCCGGCTCGGCTGACGCGACTTCCGTCGACCTCTTCGATGCGCTGCCGTTCGACGTCTTTTTCAGAGCCTCACTTTCCTTCCGCAAACTCGACGCGACGGCGCTCGTCGGCAGCGTGATCGTGCTGTCGGTCCGTTCAACATCGACATAGACGTAGGCGCAGTAACGCTGCAATTGCTCGATGATCTCGGGGCTCTCGATGTGAAACCCCTGAAACAGAAAAGGGGTCTCCAGCCATGGTCGATCGAGCTTCGACACGTACATGCCGACGGATAGTTGATCTGTTGGGAATAGCTGCGCTTCGGCTGACACGGTATAGAGGCTCCCTGCGTTATTCTCGCTCTCTTCACGTGTCGGTCGAGCTTTGAGAATCTTTAGGTTAGTCGTGACAAAATGACGTTCCCTGCGCCCAAACCGTCAACTAGTGGAGCCACGCTGCAGCTATTGGGCACAGTGCCCTAATTCGCCGAATTAGAGCCACTGTCGCCCTTGTCGTGGAAGCGATGCCCGGTCGGGCTCGACGAGGACATCGAGTCACGCCGGATCGAGAAACACCTCGTCAGGTTTGACGGCCGCGTTTCAGAGCCCGCACATCGTGCCGGTTCGTTCTCCGTTGACCCATCCGGCGAGCATCTGCCATTCGGCATCGTTCTGGCTGCGCCATCGGCGCACGCCGTTGTGCACGTAGTCGCCGCCGCCGTCGGGGTGCATCGGATGCATGAGCAGGCGGCTCTGGGTCGGGCGGCCCGGCTCGATGAGGCGTTGCACATTGCCCCAGGATACTTGCGCATCCGCCTGCGCGAACTCTGCGCCGTGGCAATTCGCACACGCAAGCCCTCCGGGCGTCACCTGATAGAAGATCGGATGCACGCACGCCTGGAAGAACTCGAAGCTGACCTCGGGAGCTTGGGCGGCCGCCATGGGCGCTGCCGCACCGACCCATTCGGCGAGCATCCGATATTCGGGATCGTTGCGCGAATCCCAGAACTTCCCGCCGGTATGCGCGGCACTGCCACCGGCTTGCGGGCTCAACGGCGTTCGCAGCAAGCGGCTGTTTTCCGGGTCACCGGGCATCACGAGCCGCGAGACGGCTGCGAAATTCTGCCGTGACTGCGCTTCGGTCCAGTAGACGCTGCCATCGTCGTTCTCTTCGAGAGACTGCAGCATCATTGGCGTGTTCGCCTGCCAGGTGTGGCACATGACGCACGCCGGATTACCGGGGTCGGGCGGCTGGAAGTTTCCTCGCGAGCGGTAAAACATCGGCTCGATGTTCTCGCGATAGAAATTGAAATCGAGAGCCTGCGCATCGGCGGGCCTGCCGAACGCGACGAGTGCGATGCCCGTGAGGCCAAGGAGCGCGGCGCGGAAAACACCGCGCGGCATCCGGTCTTGCCGGCTCATCGTGCTGCCGCTATGGGTAAGACGTGCGTGGAGTTGCGCTTTGGTCCGAAGCCGACCGGGATTCGCGCGACGATCTCATGTGTTTTCGTATCGACCGCGGCGGTTTCCATCGATCCGACCATGCTGACGTAAAGCGTCCGCCCGTCGGGTGTGGCGGTGAGCCACTGCGGCGACGGACCGACCTCGATACCGCCTGCAAATTCGAGATCGGGCAACGACCAGGAATAGACCCGGCTGTCGAGGCGGCTCGCATACCAGAGCGCTGACTGATCGGGCAGCACGAGCAGGCCGTGGCCAACGCCATCCTGAATCCCGTCGAAGTTCTGCTGCGAAACCGGCAGCGGCGGCGGGCTGACGAAGCCGACCGATTCACGTTTGTCCCAGTCAACGACGAAGAATCCGTTCATGCGTGTGGCTTGGGCGAACAGCCGCTTCGGCGAGCCGTCGGGGTTGGACTCGATGGCAATCGGGCGCACGCGGTGGCCGTCGAGCGCGATGCCGAAGACGATCTCATCTGTCGTGGCGTCGATGACCTGGATCGTCGGCTCATCCATCGTGTCGGGGGTCTTGCCGAGTCCGGCGATGACGTACGCATCGTCCTTCGTCACATAGACATTGTGAATGCCGTAGTGCACGGGGAGGGACTTGATGACCTCGTGCGTGTCGAGGTCGATGATCTGCAGGAACGCCTGGTCGCGGATGCCGACGTAGAGCTTGTTGTGGGTCACATTGACCACGAGCTTGTTTGGCCGGTCGATCAGCGGTATGGCGTCGACGACCCGGTGCGTTCTCGCATCGACGACGTCAACCTGATGCGCATGCTCGTTGGCGAAGTAGTAGTACGTGCCGTCGGGGTGATTGACGGCCGCATGGGCCTTCGGCACGCCCTCGATGATGTCCACGACCGTATTGGTGGCTGGGTCGATGACGTGTGCATTGCTGCCGGCGTAATTCGTCTGGATGATCCGAACGACCGATTCCTGAGCGCCGGCAGAGCTGACCCAGAACAGGCCCGTTGTCAGAATTGCCGAGAGTAGGTATCGCGTTTTTGCATTGTTCATTGGATGACCTCCGGCGCAGATGTCGTGCGCTCGATGGAAGCTGTAACCCCCGCTGCGGCCGCGAGTCTCCTGAAGACGTCCCCCCGCCGCTCAGCTGACGCTTTGTTTATACGAGACTTTCCTGGTCAATACAAACGCCGGCCGCAAGGGCGCTGGCTCCAGCGCCAGTGCGCTGCGGCCCGGACGCCCGCGGCCCAGCGATCCAAGCCGCGGCCCCGCCCGTGCGCTATGTCACATTTCTAGGCCCCGAGCCTC
>JAOTTJ010000388.1 GCA_029864465.1 Gammaproteobacteria bacterium
CTCAGATCTCGTCAATGAGGCAGTCAAAATGAGTCTTGCGGAAGATGCCGAGGACCTGGCCGCATTCGATGAACGCGCGACGGAGCCGGAGTTGCCGTTCGAAGCCGTCGTCAAGGAATTGAGGCGAAGTGGAAAACTATAGGGTCCTGATCAAACCCTCCGCGAAGAAAGAGTTACCCGCCGTATCGAACAAGAAGGACCGCCAGCGTATCGTTCGCCGCATCGAGGCGCTGGCTGAGAATCCCAGGCCGCCCGGTTGCGAAAGACTGTCTGGATATGATCGTTACCGCCTTCGGCAAGGCCGATATCGTGTGGTCTATGAGATACGCGACAGCGACGTGCTAGTCGTCGCGGTCAAAGTTGGTCACCGACGCGACATCTATCGTACGCTCTAAAAACGGTGCGCAGCTCATGAGAGCCCGCTGATCCCTCTGCGTGTCGAGCCAGCTGCGGGCCGCGTGAACTATGGACTGATCGTCCAATGCTTTCGCTCCCTCTACGTCGGCAACGATCTCATCCGGCTCGATCGGCCCGTGCAGCACGCGCCCATCGCGATCGGCTGTGCTCGCAACCGCGAGCATGAGTGCGGCGCCATCCATGAGCGGAAACGTACGCGTCGCCGTCGTCGCGCCACGGGTCGCGGAACCGAAGCTGCGCGTGCCGGGGCGCGCGGCGAACGCGGCTGCAACGATCTCTGCGGCACTCGCCGTCTCATCGTCCTGCAACACGGCAACGGGCGCAGCCGGCACCCGTAACCGGTATGGCTCACCGCGTACACGTAGCTGCACGTAATCACCGAGACCGACCTTGCCGTCCTCATACCAGATACGCCTACGCTCGCCGTCCGGTCGCAGCGACGCACCGGCCTCGCCATTACCGAGCAACGGGCCCAGGCCCGCAAGCATGGGCCAGAGGTTACCGCCTTGATTGTCGCGCAGATCGAGTATCCACCTGCACGCGCCCACCGACTCGAGCTCACCGATGAGCCTCTGCAGCTCCTCGGCGAAGACGACGCGATCCATATGCTCGCCGCCGGCGAAGCCGGGTAAGCGAAGGTAACCGACCGATCCAGAGAGCAGCTCCGCGCGCGGCGCACGCGGCTCTCGGCCGCTACGCGCGTTACCGACGGGACCGCGCTCGAGGTTCTGCATCTGCCGCGGCGACATGAAGTAGCTGTGCCCGTCACCGAGCAGGCTCAAGGCATACTGGACGGCAAGATGCGCATCAGCCATCGTGACGGCACCGCGCGTTTGCGCCATGACGGCACCACGATAGACCGGCCAGTCGAGCTCGCCGCGCGTAACGGCGTGCTCGTCGATTAAGCCAAGGGCCTGGCGCAAATAGCGCGCCGCCACAGCAGATGGCGGCGCTAGCTCACTCGTCTGGACGACCTCGACCGTGAAATCGTCGAACCAGGCCTCGCCACCGCCATCGAGCGCCCCGCCGAAGCTGATGCGCTCGGCATTCGGCGCAAGCGGCGCATCGATGACGATGCGGCGCCAGCCGTCGGCATCCGGTTCGCCTTGGGCGCTTGCACGCCCTATATAGAGGAGTGTGCCGCCGCCATCGATGCGAATGCGCAATGAGGCCGCGCTATCGACCGTCTTGACCCATGCGCCCACGCGCAAACGATCAGTCGGCACATCCCGTGCATCGAGCACTTGGGAGAACCGTCCTCGCCCGCGCGGATCGGCCTTTTCTAGGTGCAGGCTATAGCTACCACTGCGCGCAACCGTCGAATCGGGTGCGATACTGACGTCGTCATCGCTTGCACGCCAGCCCGGCACCGCGCCGGCCACATCGGCTGCCACGCTCTCGAAGTCGAGGTTGGTCTGCGTGTACGCCGGCGGCGCGTCCAAGACGAGCACGGCGAGCATGATGCCCGAAATGGCTCGCACCAGGATCGCCACGCTGGCGTGACGGGACATGCGCACGCTAGGCGGATATCCCCCAGAGCTCCATCGCGTTGCCGCCGAGGATCGCAATCTTCTCGGCATTGCTCAGGCTCGGCGTATCGAGCACGTGATCGACGGGTGCGTCGTTCCAGGTATACGGATAATCGGAGCCGAGCAAAAGGTGGTCGGCGCCGTACTGTGCAGCGAGATGCCGGAGGTTCTCGCTCGTGAAGACGAGCGAGTCGAAATACATGTCCCTGAGATAATCCGTTGGCCGGCGCTCGAGCGTCTTATTGCAATTCTGCGGTGAGCGCTGACAACCATAGTCGGCACGGTCGGCGTACGAGGCCAGATAACCGCCGCCGTGTGCAGAGGCGACTTTGAGATTCGGGAACCGGTCGAGCACGCCTTCAAAAATCATGTGAGCTAGCGCAATCGTTGTGTCGAGTGGATTGCCGATGACGTTGCTGAGGAACCCGTTACCCTGCAACCGATCGAGCTCCGGCACACCGAGCGGATGTACCCAGATCGGCACATCGAACTCCTCGGCGGCCGCCCAGAACGGGTCGAAGCGATCCGCACCGAGCTCCTCGTGAGCGACATGACCGCCGAGTGAGACACCCTTTAAGCCGTACTCCTTGATTCCCGTTTCGAGCTGCTCGGCGGCAAGCTCCGGATGCTGTAACGCGACACTCGTCATCGCGACGAGCCGATCCGGGTAGCGTGAGCAGATTTCGGCGAGTCCGCGATTCTGATAGTCGATGACGCGGCGCGCATCGTCGACGTCGAGGCTATACCAGAACGGGTTGACGCTCAGGATCTCGATGTCGACACCCCATCGGTCCATGAGGGCGATTCGGCTATCGCCAATGATGAGATTGGCGTTGTTGTTCGGCGTCGTCGTGCCGACGAGCTCCATCGTCCCGGGAATGATCGTATGCGTGTGCACGTCGACGGTCGTGACGCGCTGCCCGCCGATGCGGATCTCGCGCCTGCCCTGCGCCCAAGCCGGGGAGCCGAAACCGATACCAGCGGCGGTGAGCGCGCCCACCGACGAGCGAAGAAAATTCCTGCGATTCATGTACAGCCCCCTGCGAAGTGGATAGCAGGCGCCGTCCCGCGCCCTGCCGT
>JAOTTJ010000389.1 GCA_029864465.1 Gammaproteobacteria bacterium
GCGCCGGCCGGGGAGGGCCGGTGGGAGCGAAGCTGCCCCCTCCCGCCGCACCAACGCTTCGTGCCTAGCCGTCGTCTTCGATGTCGTAAACGACGCGCCCGCCGACCATCGTCAAAACCGGGTTGATGTCTTTAATCTCATCGGCAGGAATCGTCAGGTAATCCCGGTCTAGCACGACGAGATCGGCGAGATAGCCCGCCTGGATCGATCCGAGCTCGTTCTCACGGAAGAACAGATAGGCGTTGTTCTTCGTATGCGCGATCAGCGCCTCCTCGCGCGTGACCGGATGATGATTGATCACGGTCCCGCCCACCATTTTGCCCGTCACGGCCCAGTAAAGGGTCTGGAACGGCCGATACTGGTTGACCTCGAACGCATCCGTGCCGAGGCCCCATTTGATTCCACTGTCCTGAATCTCGCGCAACATGGGCATGGTATAGGCGCGATCGCCCCAAACACGATGCAGCAGTCCGCCCGTGACTATCTCGCGCGGATGCACAGCGATGAACATGTTGAGGTCTCGCATGCGCTCCATCTGATCGACCGTCACCTGCTCCATGTGCATGAGCCCCCAGCGCAGCGGCCTCAGCGGCACGGTCTCGTTGATTCGTTCGATCTGTCGGAGCTTACCCTCGATCGCGATATCGGTCTGCGTGTGAATGAGCGTCTGAATGCCGGCTTTCGCGATCTCCAGCGCGACCTCGCCATATTGATCCCACTGCGCCTGAGTGACGGGCTGTTGCGTTGCCGAGTAGAGATCGTCGCCGCCGCCGCCGGGGATCTGTTCGCCCCAGGTCGTATTCGTCATCCAATTATCGCCATCGTGCCAGCGCATCGAAGGAATTGCGGCGATCATTTTCTCGGTCACGTTCGGGTCCCCGCGCGGGACGCTCGGCGCCTGCATGCAGAAGAAGCGCATGCTGCTTAGCCCTTCTTCCTGGAGCTCGCGATAGAGGTCGTCCCACTGGCAGCCGCCGCCCGAGGACGTCAGGCCCGCGGCCGCAAGATCGTGGAGCATCGCGAGGCTGCTCTCGCGCACGACTTCATACGGCAGGTTCGCTCGCGCGCCGTTCGGCGCATCGATGAAGTCGGCTAGCGCTCTGACTCTCGATGCGCCACGCGGCCCCAGAATCTGGCCCGTCGCGCGCCCGTTCGCATCGCGAGCAATCCAGGGCTCGTTCATGTCCTCGAGGTCGATGAGCTCGATGGCTCGGCTGTTGATGTACGCATCGGAGCGCGAGAAAACGAGATAGACCGGGTTTCCGCCGGAGTACTGATCGAGCTCATCGCGCGTGAACGGCGACGTGTCCTCGACGAACTGATCGGGTGACCAGCCGCCGAAGTTGAAGATCCACTGATCGTCCGGTACGGCCGCGGCCTTCGCCCGAAGGCGGTTCAACGCTTCCCGGCGCGATTCCACACCGTCGAAGCGCAGCTCGAGATTCCAGTACGCGCCCTCCTCCATGAAATGCGCATGGTTGTCGATGAGCCCGGGGACTACGGATCGGCCTTCCAAGTCGATGCGCTGCGTGCCCGCTCCCGCAAGATCGTTGATCTCGGCGGTCGTGCCGACCGCTACGATCCGATCACCGCGGACCGCGACCGCTTCGGCGATACGGAACTGGTCATCGACCGTGATGATCTTGCCGTTCGTGAGAATCAGATCCGGCGCGGCCTGCTGGGCCTGCAGCAACAAAGGGGCTCCGAAAAGCCATGCCGCGAGGAACGTCACTATTTGTCGTTTCATGTTTATGCTCCGTCCAGTCGAGCGAGTAAGGCCGACCACGAAGGAAGAATAGGATGGCAGACGACCACTTGGCAACCGTGTTACCTAAGTCTGGGCTCGACCGGCAAGCCCGACGGCCAGGATGCGCACCCAGGAACGGCAGTTCTGCGTACTCACCAACGATAGCAGCAGGCCTGTCCGCCGGGCACGGCACGCGCCCAATCAAGTCGATCGTAGCCGGCCGCTGGCGCCGCCCGCGCTGTCCACGGCCCGACCGTCGAAGACAAATGTGCCGATAACCGGATTCTCTTATATGATCTGCCCGACCCGTCGCGCTAGCTCGCGAAGGGTCGCATCGCATCGGGCGGCCTGGCATCGTCGCCACTGCCCGTCGACTGAAGACTTGAGAACCGCCAAGGACATCTCGTTATGAACCGGATAGCTGCTGCTTCTCTAGCATTGTTCTTCTCGGCCGCCGCACTCCCCCACCATGCGACAACGGTCGCTTACGACACGAATAATCTCGGCGCAATCGAGGGCGAGGTCGTATCGGTTTTCTGGCGCAACCCGCATGTCGTACTCGAAATCGAGCGTGTCTCCGAGAGCGGTGTCGTCGAAACGTGGACCGCGGAATCCGGCTCCCCGAACAGCCTGCAGCGTATCGGCTACGATAGCTCGGTCGTCTCCGTCGGCGATCATGTCACGCTCTACGGTGCGCTGTCGCGGCAGGGATTACCGGCCATGGCGGCCTATACCATGACGCTTGCCGATGGCAGCGAAGTGCCGCTCTGGCCGCAACGCGCCCAGGGTATCGGCCGCGGCGTACCGCCGGCGCCGTTTTCGAGTACCGCCGTAGCTGCCGACGAGCGGGAAGCGAATAGCATCTTCCGCGTCTGGATACTGCCGCAGGTCAACTTCGAAGTGGACTTCCCGCTGACTGAGTTCGCGCAGACGGCGCGGGATGCTTGGGACCCGCTGGTCGACGACCCGGCGCTGCGCTGCGAGCCGCCCGGCATGCCCGCGATGATGGACGGTCCCTATCCAATCCAATTCATCGACCAGGGCGATTCGATCCTCGTCAGGCTCGAAGAGTGGGACGGCTCCCGAACGATTCACATGCAGCCCGACAGCGACACGTCCAATATCCCGGCGAGCCATTACGGCTACTCGACCGGGCATTGGGAGGGCAACACGCTCGTTGTCAGAACGACTCGCGTGAACGCGCCGCATGTCGATGACCTGGGCACGCCGTTCAGCGAAGCTGCAGAGATCATCGAACGCATGACGCTGAGTGAC
>JAOTTJ010000390.1 GCA_029864465.1 Gammaproteobacteria bacterium
CTGCTCGTGACGGGCGAGTACCTGTCCGTGCCGGCTTCCGTGGGGTTCATCGCGTTGCTCGGCATTGCGGTGCTCAATGGTGTCGTGATGGTCACGTACTTCAATCAGCTGCGCGCAGTCGGCGGACTGTCGCTGCGGGAGATTGCGCAGCGCGGGGCCGAGCGACGCTTGCGGCCCGTTCTCATGACGGCGACGAGCACGGCGTTTGGTTTGCTGCCGTTGCTGCTCACGACCGGGCCCGGCTCGGAGATTCAGCGGCCGCTCGCGATCGTCGTGATCGGCGGCCTGATCACCTCGACGTTGCTGACGTTGATCCTGCTGCCCATTCTCTATGAGCGCTTCGGTTTGGCGCAGAACGAGCGCCTCGCGATGGCCGAGGCACCCGCATGAGCGAATCGTCCAGGCCCTCGGGTGTCATCGTGACGTTGAACATCGTCCCGGCGCTCGAGGAGCGCGTGGTGGATTGGCTGCTATCGCGCGATAGTGGTGGATTCACGAGCCGCGCCGCACACGGTCACAGCTCGCACCACGACTTGCTTTCGGCTGCCGAGCAGGTCAGTGGCCGCCAGCGCCGGCTCGAGTTCGAGGTCGAGCTACCAGCTGCCTCGCTGGACGGTTTCATCGCCGATCTCAGCGAAGCCTTTGCCAACGCGGACTTGTATTATACGGTCGTGCCCGTGCTCCGCTCCGGCCACCTCGGGGAATAATTGAAGGGCCTATCGAAACATCGAAAAAAACTGCTATTAATAATTTAAACATCGAATCTTTCGAGTTCTTGGGTCTGGCACAGTAATGCCTGCAGCGGTTGCGGGTCGGGTGCCGACTCGTGTGCGAGCGTGTATTGAAAGCGCGCAGCAAGAACGCTCGAGTTTCCGTTACGTCGGTGGGCCTGTGACGGCGTCTGCGGAAACCGGACGCATCATCCAGACGAACATATCTCGGGCGGCGCACTGAGGCGCCGCCCTCTAACTTGATACGGCAGCAGACTATGTCCGACCAAAGACTGACGAACGAGCCCAGCCTGCGCACGCTCATTGGTTCCATCGTGCGGATCCTGGGGCCGGAGTCGGACTTCTACTCGCTGGCGATCATCTACGGCGTCGGCATCAGTCTGTTCTCACTGGCGACGCCGATCTCCGTGCAGATGCTGATCAACACCGTCGCCAATACGGGCCTGACCCTGTCGCTCGTCGTGCTCTCGGTCACGCTGTTCGTTCTGCTGCTGTTGTCAGGCTTGCTCAACGCACTGCGCATCCACGTTATGGAGTTGTTTCAGCGGCGCTTCTATGCGCGCATGGTTTCGGAGATTGCGCTGCGCTCGATTTACGCGCTCAACCCATTCTTCCAGGACCAGCGAATGGGCGCGCTGTTCAATCGTTACTTCGATATCGTGATCGTGCAGAAAAACCTCCCGAATCTCCTGATCGGCGGCTTTACGATCGTGCTTCAGGCTGCCGTCGGTTTCGTTCTCGTGTCGCTCTACCATCCGCTGTTACTCGTGTTCAATCTCGTCCTCGTAGCGCTGATCTGGATCATCTGGCTGGCCTGGGGCAAGCGGGCGATGTTCAGCGCCGTCCAGGTGTCGCACAGGAAACACGCAGTCGCCTCATGGCTCGAAGGGCTCGGCGAGTCGAATGGCTTCTTCAAGTCCGAGCGGCATATCGTCGAGGCGCTGAACCGCACAGATGAGGTCACGGGCGAATACATTAAACAGCACGCCCAGCATTTCCGTCATCACTTTGCGCAGACGCTGAGTTTCTTGGTGCTCTATGCGCTCGCAAGCGCTGTGCTGCTCGGTCTTGGCGGCTGGCTCGTGATCCAGGGTCAGCTGTCGCTCGGCCAGCTCGTGGCGGCCGAGCTCGTGCTGTCGGTCGCGTTGTTAGGCGTCTCCCAGCTCGGTACCTACCTCGCGTATTTCTATGAGATCTGCGGGGCCATCGACGAGCTATCGCTCTTCTATGGCATCCGCCAGGAGGAGCCGACCGGCGGGATTGTCGCCCTCGGGGCGAGCGCGGATCTTCAGTTTGCGAACGTGTCTGTTGGTGAGCGGGGCGAGACCCTGCTCGATCTCGAGCTTCCCGGCGGGACTCGCGTCATGGGTGTCGTCGAGTCACACGGCTTGCAGCGCGATTTCGTCAATCTGTTGAAACGTCACACGAAGCCTAACAGCGGCTATATCTCACTCGGTGGCGTCGATGTCATGAGCGTTCAACCACATATCCTGCGCCAGCAGATCATCTATCTCGCACGGCCGACGACCGTCGACCTGACGATTCGAGAATACCTCGCTCTGAGCGGCGACAACGACTCGAATCAGCGCGATTTAGCGGTGCTCGAGACGGTTGGGCTCACGAGCGCGATCGCACGTCTCGAGCACGGTCTCGATACGCGCCTCTCGACGACGGGTTGGCCCCTGACGATTTCGGAGACCATGCAGCTCAAGCTCGCAGCCGCGATCATCGCCGAGCCGCGCGTACTCGTTTTGAATCAGCTTTACGATGTCATGCCCGAAGCAGTGTTGCGACGTGCACTCGACATGCTCCAGGCCAAGTGCGGCTGCACTGTTCTGTATTTCACGGATTGCTACCGGGATCTCGGCTTCGATACCTATTTTTATCTCGGCAGCACGCAGCAGCGGGTCTTCGACTCCGTCGAAGCCCTGTGCCGCGAGACGGATTTCGAGGTTCGCGAAGAGGGTACGGCGAGGCTCGGGCGAGCAACGCCGGCTTTGGCAGCGTCCTGATCTAGGCGGGATCATGAGCAACCTCGATTATCACAGCGAGCACTTTCGAACACTCCAGGCCGTGCGTGTGCCACGCGTGATGCGTGTCGTGAGCTGGATGCTGCTCGTGAGCTTTTTCGGCGTCGCGGCCTTCCTCGTCTTCACGCCCTGGATCCAGACCACGCAAGGAACCGGTGCGGTGACGGCCTTGAACCCGAACGACCGGGTGCAAGAGATCAACGCGCTCGTTCCCGGCCGCAAGCAGGAATGGTTCGTTCGCGACGGCCGTGAGGTCGC
>JAOTTJ010000391.1 GCA_029864465.1 Gammaproteobacteria bacterium
CCGGGTGCAAGAGATCAACGCGCTCGTTCCCGGCCGCAAGCAGGAATGGTTCGTTCGCGACGGCAGTCACGTCGCCGTCGGCGACCCGATCGTGCGCATCGCCGACATCGACCCGAATCTCATCGAGCGTCTCGAGAACGAGCGCATTCAGGTGCTCGCCAAGCTCAGTGCGTCGGAGATTGCGGCTGAGACTGCCGAAATCGACATGAATCGCATGCAGGGCCTGTTCGAGCAGGGTCTAGCGGCTCGCCGCGATTACGAGCAGGCCCGCATCCGCGTCGAGGAGCTGCGCGCCGGTGTCGCCGAAGCCCGCGCCGAGCTCAATCGGGCCGAGGTGAACTTGTCCCGGCAGTCGGTGCAGATCGTGCGTGCGCCGCGCGACGGCGTCATTCTGCGCGTCAATGCCGGCGACCAGGCGACGTTCGTGAATGCCGGCGATGTCATTGCGACCTTCGTGCCCGACAACGCCGAGCGCGCGGTCGAGCTGTTTATCGACGGTCGCGATATCGCGCTCGTTCGTCCCGGCGACAAAGTCCGGCTGCAGTTCGAGGGCTGGCCCGTCGTGCAGTTCAGCGGCTGGCCCTCGGTGGCCGTGGGCACGTTCGGTGGGATCGTCGCTGCCGTCGACCCGTCGGCGAGCACGGCGGGTCGTTTCCGCGTCCTCGTCACAGAGGATCCGGACGACCCGAATCCCTGGCCCGATCAAGGCTTCGTGCGTTTTGGATCGAACGCGCGGGGCTGGATCTTGCTGGAGACGGTCTCGGTTGGTTACGAAATCTGGCGTCAGCTGAACAACTTCCCACCCAACTTCCCGGCCGGAACGCAGCCAGGGGGCACGACCCGATGATCGAGACCATGCTACTTAGAACCTCCGGCCGCGTGCTCGCGGTGATCGTCGCGTTCAGCCTGTCAGCGGGCGCGCCGGACCGAGCCTGGGCTCAGGCGGCGCGCGTGCTGAGCGCGGCGGATGTGCTGGATTCATCGGCCGCGCACTTCCCGAGTATTCTCGAAAGTCTCGCCCAGCGCCGCGGTGCCGATGCGGCGCTGCTCGAGGCTCAGGGCGCATTCGACCTCGTCTTCGGGGCCGACGGATCGAGCCGCACGGCCGGCTTATACGACGGCAGCGTGATCGACAGCGGCATGCGCCAGAATTTCGGCCCGCTCGGCAGCAGCGCCTATGTTGGCTACCGGCTCTCGGACGGTGATTTTCCGATCTACGAGGACATCAACTATACGAACGACCGCGGCGAGCTGAAGATCGGCCTGCTGTTCTCACTACTGCGCGATCGCGACATCGACGAGCGACGCTACCGCCAGACAGACGCAACGCTCGCGATCCGCGAGGCCGACTTCGATCTCCTCCTCACGCGGATCGGCGTTCAGCAGCGCGCCTTGGCCGCCTACTGGCGCTGGGTGACGGCGGGCCGTCAGCTCGACGTCTACGATACGTTGCTGCAGATCGCCCTCGATCGGGAGACCGGGCTCGAGGAGCAGGTCCGAAGCGGTGCGCGCGCGGAGATCTTTCTCGTCGAGAATCGCCAGAACATCACGCGCCGGCAGCGCCTCGCGACGAACGCGCAACGCGAGTTCCAGGGTGCGGCCTATACCCTCTCACTCTACTACCGTGATGCCGATGGCAACCCGCTGTCGCCCGGGGCGGATCAACTGCCGCCCGCTCCACCCATCGGTGCGATCGAGCCACTCGCGGTTGGAGCTGGGTTCAGCGCTTCGGGCGGCGTGATGCAGCGACCGGAGCTACAGATCCTGCGCACGGCTATCGAGCGAGCGGGGAACCGAGTCGCGCTGGCAGAGAACTCGCTCAAGCCGCGCGTCGATCTCAATTTCGAGGTTTCGCACGGTGTCGGGTCGGTCGCCGAGGGTGGCCTATCTAGAGATTCGACCGACGCGGTCGTGCGCTTGAACTTCTCGGTGCCGCTGCAGCAGCGGTCGGCTCGGGGCAGGCTTGGGCGGGAGCGGGCCCAAATCGAAGCACTGCAGCAACAGCAGCGCTTGCAGCAGGATCTGCTCGAAGTCGAGGTTAAAGACATCCTGCTGGAGCTCAACGTGTCCGAGGACCTGCTGCGCTTGGCCGGGCAGGAAGTCGAGCAGGCCGAGACCATGCGCGATGCTGAGCAAAGTCGGTTCGAGAGCGGCGCCAGCGATTTCTTTCTCGTCAACATTCGCGAGGAAAGGGCGGCTGACGCGAGAATTCAGTATCTTGGCGCGGATCTCGAGCGCAGGATCGCACGAATCAACTTCGACTCCATGACGATGGATCTCGAGAGACTCGGCATCGGCAGTTCGACGGGCCCTTGAGTCCAGCGGTCAACGCGAGTAAGTGTCGAGGAAGATGAGAAAGCCGATGGGCTTGACCTCAACGCAGCCTCTCTCGGGCGACGGTCCTGGCTCGAGCAATCGAACACAACCGTGGGTAGTAGCGAGTATCGAAGGAACTCTCTGCGACATGGATGAGTCGTTTAAGCCGCGGGCCGAAATAACCGCGACCGTGCCGCCTCGGTCACGCGTACGACCGCCGGATGATGGAGCTTTCGCTCCGCGGAGATCGCGAAATAGGATTCATTGACACCTTCTGCGTGACCGATGAGCCGCGAGCCATACATCTGTGCGATCTCTGTCGCGATCGCGGTCGGCGCGGGGAACACGCCGAGACCGGCCTCGCCGAACGCTTTTAAGAGGGCGTTGTCCTCGAGCTCGGCGACGATGCGCGGGCTAACGCCGACTCGCTCGAACCAATCGTCGAGCGCACGCCGTGTGGCGCTTGCGGGAATCGGCAGTAGAGTCGGCGCATCGTCGAGCGACAGCGGGAAGCGCTCTTCGTAGGCGCTCGCGCTGTCCTCGTGCGCGAAGAATGCGATATCGCTCTTGCCGAGCACATGGTTATAGCACTTCACGTGCATGCCGGGCGGAATCGCATGATCGGATAGCAAGAGATCGATGCGGTGTACGGCGAGATCGCCGAGCAGCTCCTCGAAGCTACTCTCGCGCACGATTA